>NZ_JARAVK010000187.1:0-18330 GCF_033792765.1 Streptomyces sp. PA03-6a
CAAGGCCACCGCTCCTGCGGCCGCCCCCGAGGCCCCCGCCGCGGTGACCCCTGCCGCGGAGACCCCTTCGACCGAGACCTCCGGGGCCGAGCAGGCCGAGCAGCCTGCGGCTCCGGCGCGTACCCGGCGCCGTGCCACGCGCAAGGTGACCAGCCCCGAGCCGGTCCAGGCCGAGGCGGAGTCCGGTCCCGCGGCCGCCGCCGACACGCAGGCGAAGGAACTCCAGGCCGACCTGCCGCTGCACGCCGAGGCCGCCCCGGAGGCGGAGCAGGCCGAGCAGCCTGCGGCTCCGGCCCGTAGCCGGCGCCGTGCGACGCGCAAGGTGACCAGCCCCGAGCCGGCCCCGGCCCCGGCCCCGGCCGAGGACATGGCCGCGGCCGCCGCCGACGCACCCGCGAAGGCCCTGCAGGAGGAGCCCGCGGAGAAGCCGAAGCGGGGCAGGGCCGAGAAGCCCCAGGCCGAGAAGTCCAGGACGACCCGCTCGCGGCGGCGTACCGCTCCGGCCGCATCCTTCCTCGCCGCCGACGACGGCTCCCGCCGTCTGAAGCCGGGCGCTCTCGCGCCGCGTGACGAGGCGGGGGCCCAGGCCGGGGGCGAGGCCGCCGAGGGCGCCGCCCCTGAGCAGCGCGCCTACACCGCCAAGGCCGTCCCGGACGGCTCCGGCTGGGCCGTCGAGGTCGAGGACGCCTACGAGATCCGCGGCTACGGCGACACCGTCGAGGAGGCCCGCGTCGCCGCGGTCGCGGCCGTCGCGGAGGCGTTCGGCGTCCCCGCGGACACGATCGTCATCGAGGTCCAGGAGGCGCAGGGCGCCGAGCCCGCCGCGGTCCCCGAGGCCGAGGCCGCCCCTGAGGCCGAGCCCGAGGCGGAGCCCGCCCCCGCGCGCGGCCGCCGCCGGGTCGTACGGCCGCCCATGGCCGTGTTCCAGGCTCCGGTGTTCCAGGCCCCTGGTGTGGTGCAGGCGGAGCAGCCCGCCGAGCGCGAGGAGCAGGAGGAGCCCGAGGCGGACGAGTACGCCGCCGAGACCGGTGGGCGCCGTCGCCGTCGCCGCCGGCGCGGGGAGGCCGTGGAGGCCGCGGAGGCCGCGGAGGCGGTCGTGACCGAGCACGCCCCCGAGGAGCCCGAGGCCGCGCAGGAGGACGAGGCGGAGGCCGAAGGCGAGGAGTTCGAGGCCGACGAGCACGAGGGTGAGGGCGGCGAGCGGCCGTCCCGCCGTCGCCGCCGCGGTGGCCGCCGCCGTCGTCGCGGCGAGGCCCTCGACGGCGAGGAGGGCACGGTCGGCGAGGACGAGGAGGGCGAGGACGCCGGGGACGAGTCCGAGGAGGACGAGGAGTCGGCCGAGAGCAGCACCAGCCGCCGCCGTCGCCGTCGCCGCCGCCGTGGTGGCGAGGGGACGGCCGAGGAGAGCCTGGGCGAGGACGCACCGGAGCGCACGGTCGTCAAGATCCGTGAGCCGCGCAAGACGGCCGAGCCGGTCGACGAGGTGCAGTCCATCAAGGGCTCCACCCGTCTGGAGGCCAAGAAGCAGCGGCGCCGCGAGGGCCGCGAGCAGGGCCGCCGGCGTGTGCCGATCATCACCGAGGCAGAGTTCCTGGCCCGCCGTGAGGCGGTCGAGCGCGTCATGGTCGTCCGTGAGAACGGCGACCGGACGCAGATCGGCGTGCTGGAGGACGGCGTCCTCGTCGAGCACTACGTCAACAAGGAGCAGGCCACCTCCTACGTCGGCAACGTCTACCTGGGCAAGGTCCAGAACGTGCTGCCGTCCATGGAGGCCGCGTTCGTCGACATCGGCAAGGGCCGCAACGCGGTGCTGTACGCCGGTGAGGTCAACTTCGAGGCGCTGGGCATGGGCAACGGCCCGCGGCGCATCGAGGCGGCCCTCAAGTCCGGCCAGTCGGTGCTGGTCCAGGTCACGAAGGACCCGATCGGCCACAAGGGCGCCCGCCTGACCAGCCAGGTCTCGCTGCCCGGCCGCTACCTGGTCTACGTGCCCGAGGGCTCGATGACCGGTATCAGCCGCAAGCTGCCCGACACCGAGCGCGCCCGGCTGAAGCAGATCCTCAAGAAGATCGTCCCCGAGGACGCGGGCGTCATCGTGCGCACCGCCGCCGAGGGTGCGAGCGAGGACGAGCTGCGCCGTGACGTCGAGCGGCTGCAGTCGCAGTGGGAGGACATCCAGAAGAAGGCCAAGAGCGGCAACGCCCCGTCGCTGCTCTACGGCGAGCCGGACATGACCGTCCGGGTCGTCCGCGACATCTTCAACGAGGACTTCGGCAAGGTCATCGTCAGCGGCGACACCGCCTGGGAGACCATCCACGGCTACGTCTCGCACGTCGCGCCGGACCTGGCCGAGCGGCTGGGCCGCTGGACCTCCGAGGTCGACGTCTTCGCCACGTACCGGATCGACGAGCAGCTGCTGAAGGCGCTGGACCGCAAGGTCTGGCTGCCGAGCGGCGGTTCGCTGGTGATCGACCGGACCGAGGCGATGGTCGTCATCGACGTCAACACCGGCAAGTTCACCGGCCAGGGCGGCAACCTGGAGGAGACGGTCACCAGGAACAACCTGGAGGCGGCCGAGGAGATCGTGCGCCAGCTGCGGCTGCGCGACCTGGGCGGCATCATCGTGATCGACTTCATCGACATGGTGCTGGAGTCCAACCGCGACCTGGTCATGCGCCGGCTGCTGGAGTGCCTGGGCCGGGACCGCACCAAGCACCAGGTGGCCGAGGTCACCTCGCTGGGCCTGGTCCAGATGACCCGCAAGCGGGTCGGCCAGGGCCTGCTGGAGTCCTTCTCCGAGACCTGCGTGCACTGCAACGGCCGCGGCGTCATCGTCCACATGGACCAGGCCACGGCGGCCGGTGGCGGCGGCAAGCGCAAGCGCCGTCGTGGCGGCGCGGCGGAGGAGCCGGCGGTCGCGGAGACCGCCGCCCTGACCGAGGCCGAGGAGGCCGCGGAGGAGGTTCCCGAGCTGGAGCCGGTCGCGGTCACCGAGGCCGAGCTGGTGCCCGCCATCGGCGGGGACGAGGACTGGTACGGCAGCCCGGCCGAGGCCGAGGCGGCGGCGGGCCGGCGTTCCCGGCGGCGCGCCTCGCGGCGGGTCACCGCCCCGGTGAGCTCGCCGGACGCCACGGCCGAGATCGTCACCGTCGTCCCGTCGGTCGCCCCGGTCACCGAGCCCCAGGCGGCGGAGGCCGCGACGGCCACCGCCCCCGAGGCGCCCGCCGTCGTGGGCATCGCCGAGGCGGTGCAGGAGCCCGCCGCACCGGTCCGTGGCCGGCGCCGGGCGACCCGCAAGGCCACCGCGCCGAGCGCCCCCGCCGGTGAGGCCGCCACCGTGGTCGTCCCCGCGGCGGAGCCGGCCGTTCCGGCCCCGGCCCCCGAGCCGGAGCCGGTGGCGGAGGTCCAGGCGCCGGCCGCGCCGGTGCGCCGTCGCGCCACGCGCAGGGTGTCCGCCCCCGCGGGCGCGCCGTCCGCCGGCGAGGAGGCCGCGGTCGTGGTCGTCCCCGGCACCGAGGCGCAGCCGGAGGAGACCCCGGCGGCCGAGGCGGGGACGGAGGTCGTCGAGGCCGGGCAGGCGGAGCCGAAGAAGCGGGCCGCGCGCAAGACGGCCGCGAAGAAGGCTCCGGCGAAGAAGGCCGCCGCGAAGAAGACGGTCGCCAAGAAGACCGCCACCAAGAAGACGGTGGCCAAGAAGACGACGGCGAAGAAGGCCGCCGCCAAGGCCACGGCCGAGGCGCCCACCGAGGCGTCCTGACCCGGGGTCACCGTCCGCGGGCCGTTCCCCACCGGGGGGACGGCCCGCGGTGCGTACGGGGTCGCGCAGGCGCCGGTTTGACCCCATCGGGGACGCCCCGTAACCTTGACCTTCGGCGTTTTGACGCCCATTCCTGAGCATCTTCCTACCGGCCACGGCCGGCAGAGGCCCCCCAGCACCGCAGGGACGGCTGGCGTCAGGAGTGACGATCCGAGCGAGAGAGTGAGTTCCGCGTGTACGCAATCGTGCGCAGCGGTGGCCGCCAGCACAAGGTGGCCGTCGGCGACATCGTCGAGGTTGACAAGATTTCCACTGGCAAGGTTGGCGATGCGGTCGAGCTCTCGACGCTCCTCGTCGTCGACGGCGACGCCGTCACCAGCGACCCGTGGGTGCTGGCCGGGATCAAGGTCCAGGCCGAGATCGTGGACCACCACAAGGGCCAGAAGATCGACATCCTGCGGTACAAGAACAAGACCGGCTACCGCCGTCGTCAGGGTCACCGTCAGCAGTACACGGCCCTGAAGATCACCGGCATCCCCGCCGCTGCGAAGTAAGGGACTGAGGAGAGATGGCACACAAGAAGGGCGCATCGTCCACCCGGAACGGTCGCGACTCCAACGCCCAGCGGCTCGGCGTCAAGCGCTTCGGCGGCCAGGTCGTGAACGCCGGTGAGATCATCGTCCGCCAGCGCGGCACCCACTTCCACCCCGGCTCGGGCGTCGGCCGTGGCAAGGACGACACGCTGTTCGCCCTCGCCGCCGGTGCGGTCGAGTTCGGCACCAGCCGTGGTCGCAAGGTCGTGAACATCGTCCCGGTCGCCTGATCGGCCGCGATACGACTTCACCGAGGGCGGACCCTGTTTCCCGGACCGGGAAGCAGGTCCGCCCTCGGCGCGTTAACCCACAGACATTCCCGTACGCATCTGGAGGAACATCCGCATGACCACCTTCGTGGACCGCGTCGAGCTGCACGTCGCCGCGGGTAACGGGGGCCATGGCTGCGCCTCCGTGCACCGGGAGAAGTTCAAGCCGCTGGGCGGCCCGGACGGCGGCAACGGCGGCCGTGGCGGCGATGTGACGCTGGTCGTCGACCAGTCGGTCACCACGCTCATCGAGTACCACCACCACCCGCACCGCAAGGCCACCAACGGCAAGCCCGGCGAGGGCGGCAACCGTTCCGGCAAGGAGGGCACGGACCTGGTCCTGCCCGTCCCGGACGGCACCGTCGTCATGGACGGGCACGGCAACGTGCTCGCGGACCTCGTCGGCCACGGCACCACCTTCATCGCCGGCCAGGGCGGCCGCGGCGGCCTCGGCAACGCGGCGCTGGCCTCGGCGCGCCGCAAGGCGCCGGGGTTCGCGCTGCTGGGTGAGCCCGGTCAGAGCCGGGACCTCGTCCTGGAGCTGAAGACGGTCGCCGACGTGGCGCTGGTCGGTTACCCGAGCGCGGGCAAGTCCTCGCTCATCTCCGTGCTCTCGGCGGCCAAGCCGAAGATCGCGGACTACCCCTTCACCACGCTCGTCCCCAACCTGGGTGTGGTCACGGCCGGTTCGACCGTCTTCACCGTCGCCGACGTCCCCGGGCTCATCCCGGGCGCCAGCGAGGGACGCGGCCTGGGCCTGGAGTTCCTGCGGCACGTCGAGCGCTGCAGCGTCCTGGTGCACGTCCTGGACACCGCCACCCTGGAGTCCGAGCGCGACCCGCTGAGCGACCTCGACGTCATCGAGGCGGAACTGCGGGCGTACGGCGGTCTCGAGGACCGTCCGCGGATCGTCGTCCTCAACAAGGTCGACATCCCCGACGGCCAGGACCTCGCCGACATGGTCCGCCCCGACCTCGAGGCGCGCGGCTACCGGGTCTTCGAGGTGTCGGCGGTGGCCCACAAGGGCCTCAACGAACTGTCCTACGCCCTCGCCGGCATCGTGGCCGAGGCGCGCGCCGCCCAGCCGGTCCAGGAGGCCACCCGTATCGTCATCCGGCCCAAGGCCGTGGACGACGCCGGCTTCACCGTCACTGCCGAGGACGGCTTCTACCGCGTCCGCGGTGAGAAGCCCGAACGCTGGGTGCGCCAGACCGACTTCGCCAACGACGAGGCCGTCGGCTACCTCGCCGACCGGCTCGCCCGCCTCGGTGTCGAGGAGCAGCTGGTCAAGGCCGGCGCCCGGGAGGGCGACGAGGTCGTCATCGGCGCCGAGGACGACGCCGTGGTCTTCGACTGGGAGCCGTCGGTGGCGGCCGGCGCGGAGATGCTCGGACGCCGCGGCGAGGACCACCGCTTCGACGAGCCCCGGCCGGCTGCGCAGCGCCGCAAGGACCGGGACGCCGAACGGGACGACGTCCAGAAGGAGTTCGAGGGTTTCGACCCGTTCGATTCCTGAGCCGCGACCGCGAAGCACAAGGGCCGGCCCCCTCACCGAGGGGGCCGGCCCTTGTCCGTGCACGGCCGGCCGGGGGACCGGCCGGCGAGCGGTTCAGCTCATGGACGTCTGCAGGGGCGTCGCGCTGTCGCTCTCGTGGTACGACCGGGCCTCCTCGTCGAGGTCGGCCATCACGCGCTCGAAGTCGCGCGTGGAGAGCAGCAGCTTGTAGATGATGGCGAACTCGAAGATCAGCAGCAGCGCGGCCGCGGCGATCGTGGTCCCGATGATGGCACCGGTCAGCGGCGCGATGATGAAGACCGCCATCTGGAACTCGATGCCGCTGATCAGGTGCGGCCGGACCCGGTGCCGGATCAGGAAGTCGCGGAAGGCCGCGTAGGGGCCGAAACGACCCTTGAACGTCACCTGAAGGTCGATGACCCGCCCGGGTGCGGCGTCCGAAGCCTGGTCGGCCGGGGTGGCGGCGTCGGTCGCGACCGTGGCGGCCGGCCGGGCGGCGTCGGGACCGGTCCACTGCGCGGGGACGGTCCGTACGGACGCCTCCGCCTCCGTCTCGGCCTCGGCCTCGTTCCTGGCCTCCGCCTCGGCCTGCGTCTCGTCCTCCGAGCGCTCGCGCAGCAGGTCCTCCATGAAGGCGTGCGGCTTGGCGGAGTCGATCTCCTGCAGGCGCTTCTGGATCTTCTTGCGCATGCCGTGCCGCACCTTGAAGATCTGCAGCGCGTCGAGGTATCGCAGCGCGTCGAGGAAGATCACCGCGAGGGCGAGCCACATGTAGACGGGGTTGTCCGTGCGGTAGAACTGGCCGCCCATGAGGGCCGCGGCGCAGCACACCACGCGGATGCGGTCGAAGATGTAATCGAGCCAGCCGCCGAACTCGGAGCCCTTGCCGGTGAGCCGGGCCAGCTTCCCGTCCATGCAGTCCAGGATGAAGCTGAAGTGGTACAGCACGGCGCCGATGATCAGCCACTTCCAGTCGGCGAGCGCGAAGCAGGCCGCGGCTCCCAGGCCGAGGAAGAGGGCGCCCCAGGTGATCTGGTTGGGGGTGAGTCGGGTCCACCTGGCCGTCCAGCGCACCAAGGGGGTCGCCACGGGGTCGACCAGGAAAACGGTCCACCAGGCGTCCCGCTTCTTCTCGGTGAGGCGCCGTACTTCCGCGAGCGGCGGTATTTCCATGGACCAGAACCCTTTCGAGGCGAATCAGGCACCGAACCGGGTGGCGGATCGGTTGAGGCTGGGACGCGTCCGCGATGCTGCGCGGGCCGTCGGGCGAGCGGTGTCCCGCGGTGGGGCCTGCTCCAACCGTTCGTACGACGCGGGGCGACGGCAAACGGTTGTGTGGATGAATGGATAGTAAACAAAAAGTCGGCGGAGTGTACCGCGGGGCCCGTCCCGCAGGGGGTTAGGGGCGCCCGTGGCAGAGCCGTTAGGATGCGTCGGATGACGTGGTTGATTACTGGCGGTGCCGGATACATAGGTTCGCACGTGGTGAAGGCCATGACCGACGGCGGCGAGCAGGTCGTCGTCGTGGACGACCTGAGCACCGGCGACCCGCAGCGGCTGCCCGCCGGGGTTCACCTGGAGAAGGGCTCCGTGCTGGACGCGGAGCTGCTGGACCGGGTACTGCGCGATCACTCGGTGCGCGGGATCGTGCACATCGCGGCGAAGAAGCAGGTCGGGGAGTCGGTGGAGCGTCCGCTCCACTACTACCGGGAGAACGTCCAGGGCCTGCAGACCGTCCTGGAGGCCGCGGTGCGCGCCGGGGTGACCAGCTTCCTGTTCTCGTCCTCCGCCGCGGTCTACGGGATGCCCGACGTCGACCTGGTGACCGAGGAGACCCCGTGCGCGCCCATGAGCCCGTACGGGGAGACCAAGCTCGTCGGCGAGTGGATGGTCCGGGCGACGGGTGCTGCCCACGGCATCGCCACCGCCTGCCTGCGCTACTTCAACGTGGCCGGCGCGGCCACGCCCGAGCTGGGTGACGCGGGGATCTTCAACCTCGTGCCGATGGTCTTCGAACGGCTCTCCCAGGGGAAGCCCCCGCTGATCTTCGGCGACGACTACGAGACCCCCGACGGCACCTGCGTGCGCGACTTCATCCACGTCGAGGACATCGCCTCCGCCCACGTCGCCGCCGCGCGCCGGCTGGCGCAGGACCCGAACGCCGCCCTGGTGCTGAACATCGGCCGCGGCGAGGGCGTCTCGGTCGCCGAGATGGTGGGCATCATCGGCTCGGTCACCGGCCGCACCGACGCCACGGCGCAGGTCATCGAGCGCCGCCCCGGCGACCCCGCCCGGGTCGTCGCCTCCGCCTCGCGGATCGAGGAGGAACTGGGCTGGACCGCCCGCCACGAGGTGCGCGAGATGGTCGCCTCCGCCTGGGCCGGCTGGTGCCTGCGCCACCCGGAGCAGGTCCGGCACTGAGTTCCGTACCGAAGACCGCGGGAGGGGGGCTGCGACGGAACGAAATCGTTCCGTCGCAGCCCCCCTCCCGCGTCCGTGGCGCCGGTCACGCGACCCCGGCGCGCTGCCGTGGGACGGCCTGGGGGGCGCTCCGTGCCGCCGTCCTGGCCCGCCGCTCGTCCACCCGGGCCGCCAGGGCGTGCACGGCCTCCTGGAAGCGCTCCGCGGCGGACGGCGCCGCCGGGCCCAGCAGGTGTTCCTTGAGGTTCGCACGCGCGGTGGCCAGCGTGTCCTCGGCCGTGCCGCGCACCACGGCCAGCAGCTCGCCCAGGCCCGCCGCGTCAGGGGTGAGCACCGTCCCGGCCCGCACGGTGGGGAAGGACGCGCGGAATCCCGCCTCGCTCCGGTCGGTGGTGTTCGTCACCGCGTAGGGCTTGCCGCTCACCAGGAACTCGGAGATCACGCTGGACACGTCGGTGATCAGCAGGTCGCAGTGGTCGAAACAGGAGTAGAGGCCGGGACGCTCCTCGACGATCACCAGGTGCTCGTCCGCGGGATGCGCCGCCCAGTACGCGGCCTCCCACGCCGCGGTCGCCCGTCGTACGGCGGCTGCCACGCTCCCGTCCCCCGTCGTGCCGCGGTCGGCCATGCGCTCCAGGTCGTCGGCGTCGGGCAGCGACCAGGCGGCGGTCAGCCGGGCCAGTTCGCGCTCGCTGTGCCGGAGGAGGTCACGCTGCCCGGGGAGGGCGGAGTCCGTACGGCGCCGTTTGGCGTCCTCGATCAGTTCGACGATCCGCCGGTGGGCGGCACCGGCCCGCGGGTCGACGCTGCCGGTGAGCGGGTGCGGGCGGTAGAGCACGCGGACGGCGGGCTCGGCGAGCAACCGGCGGACGATGGCCTCACCGGCCACCGTGATCGAGGTGTTGCCGGGGTCGTCGGTCCACCCCTCCCAGGTGGGCGCGTAGAGCACCGTGAGGGTGCTCCCGGGCGCCGGTGGGCCCGAATGCGGCCGGATCCCGCCCAGTTGCGGACGGCCGACCTCCACGACGTCCTCGTCGGCCACGCCCACCTCGGCCAGCGCGTAACGCTCCCGGGCCGCGGGGCCCGCCACCCAGACCTCGTCGTACGCCTTCGCGTACGGGTTGCAGCTGGACAGCTTGTCGCTCTCGCCGTGGTTGACGAAGGCGTGCATGATCGACGGGATGCGCAGCACCTGTGAGGTCTTCGGCGCGTTGGCCGGGTGGAGCAGCACCTTGAGGCTGGAGTCGCCGAGCCGCATGAGGTCGGCGACCTTCGGCAGGCACACGATGGGGAGATCGGTGGGGCCGATGCGCGGCACCATCCCGCGCTCGCGCAGCAGGATCACCGGCCGCCCGTCGAGCTCGGCCAGGGGGGCCAGCCACATGTTCGCCTGGTAAGCGGAACTCGCGCCCCCGGAGAAGTACATGCCGACCGTGGGCTGGTAGCGGTCGAGCCAGCGGTCGAACCACTCGAGGACCTCCTCCGCGCCCGGTGGCCGCCTGCCGGGCATGAAGGACCGGGCGAGCAGGGCCAGCGCCACGGTGGCCAGCAGCGCGGACAGGGCGACGCCGTCGGCGGCGTACGCCGTGGCCCCGGTCGCCGCGGCCACGCTCAGCCCGAAGGTCGCCGGGCTCCCCACCAGCAGCAGCCGCAGGCCCGGCTGACGGGTGATCAGGGGTGGTGGCGGGGCGGGCAGCGGCAGTTCGGACGTGTCGATGTTGCGTGTGACGACGGGGAGCCGGCGTGCCCGTTGCGCCAGCGCGGCCCCGCCCTGGAGGGCGATGTGCGCGCCGTGGACGTACAACAGGCCGCCGAGGCACACGAGGTGGAACAGCACGGACTCCCGTTGGTCCAGGCGCAGCAGTCCGACGATCAGCAGCAGGTCGCGCAGGGACTGCCGGGTGACCGCCTCCGCCTGGAGCAGGCCGAGGGCCTTGGGCGGCGGGCGCTTGCCTGCGTGCAGGCAGACGTCGGCGGCGCAACCGGCGAGGGCGGCGCCCGCCATCAGGGCCCCGTTGGGCAGGGCCACGCCCACCACCTGCGCGATCAGGGCGCACATCTGGGCCAGAAGGAGGCCGAAGTGGTGGACTCCCGGCCGTTTCCCCACGGCACGTTTCACAGCGGCAACTTCCCATCGTCGTACGTTCGGCGGCCCGGCGGAACCGCCCGGACGCGCGAGCGTGCGCTGGGCCGCCCGGGGTGCCGGTTCGCCGTACCCGTGCACGCTGCCCCGTGTTCGAATCCGCAGGCAAATCGTTCCCATTGGGATGGTTCTCTTGTGACTTTTTTGCTTACGGAGTGAAGCGTCCCTTATATGAATTTCACATCTCGTCAAGGGGTGTTCGGGCGCGGGCTTCACGGCGCGTCTGCCCCGTACAGGCCGTCCCAGTCGCCGTCCGGTGGGTGGAAGGCGGCGGCGCCCGGTCGCCCGACTGCCGTAGATTGCGAAGCCGGCAGAGGGAAGGGACGGACGTGGCGAGCGCGAGGCAGGACGTGGCGGAGGCCCGGCGGGTCGTGGTCAAGGTCGGGTCGTCGTCGCTGACGACGGCGGCCGGGGGCCTGGACGCCGACCGGGTGGACGCCCTCGTGGACGTGCTGGCCAAGGCGTGCGGGACCCAGGAGGGCGCGGCCGCCAAGGAGGTCGTCCTGGTCTCCTCCGGCGCCATCGCCGCCGGCCTGGCACCGCTCGGGCTCACCCGGCGGCCCCGGGACCTGGCGCGGCAGCAGGCCGCCGCCAGCGTCGGCCAGGGCCTGCTCGTCGCCCGCTACACGGCCTCCTTCGCCCGGTACGGCGTTCGGGTCGGCCAGGTGCTGCTCACCTCCGACGACATGAGCCGCCGGGCGCACTACCGCAACGCCTACCGCACGCTGGACAAGCTGCTCGCCATGGGCGCCATGCCGATCGTGAACGAGAACGACACGGTGGCCACCGACGAGATCCGCTTCGGCGACAACGACCGCCTAGCCGCCCTCGTCGCCCACCTGGTCCGCGCCGACCTGCTCGTCCTGCTCTCCGACGTCGACGGGCTCTACGACGGCGACCCCGCCCTCCCGGGCACCTCGCGCATCGAGGAGGTCCACGGGCCGCGGGACCTGGAGGGCGTCTCCATCGGCAGCGCGGGCAAGGCCGGCGTGGGCACCGGGGGCATGGTCACCAAGGTCGAGGCCGCCCGGATCGCCGCCGGCGCCGGCATCCCGGTCGTCCTCACCTCCGCCTCGCAGGCCGCGGACGCCCTGGCCGGACGGCGGACCGGCACCCTCTTCCACGCCACGGGCAAGCGCTCCGCCGACCGGCTGCTGTGGCTGGCCCACGCCTCCACCCCGCTCGGCGCGCTGATCCTGGACGACGGCGCCGTGCAGGCGGTCGTCAAGCGCCGCACCTCGCTGCTGCCGGCCGGCATCGCGGCGGTCGAGGGCCACTTCACCGCCGGCGACCCGGTCGAACTGCGCGACACCTCCGGCCACGCCGTCGCGCGGGGCCTGGTGAACTTCGACGCCAAGGAGCTGCCCCGGCTGCTCGGGCGCTCCACCCGCGAACTGGCGCGGGAGCTCGGCCCCGCCTACGAGCGCGAGGTCGTGCACCGGGACGACCTCGTACTCCTGCACCACTGAGGCGGACCTCCTTCGTGGTTACTTCGTGAAAACCGCCCCGCGCCCGCTTCCGGGCTGCTGGACTTTGAGGGCGGAGCACGGAATCAGGCCAGGGACGCGACGACAGGGACGACAGGGAGGCCGCCGGTGAGACGAGGGCGCCCAGGGGCATCGTCGTCCCGAGGGACGGCGGAGCGGACACTGGTGAGCGTGACGAGCGACGACACCGCCCCGCCCGCGCGGGAGCGCCCCGTGTCCCGGCTCTGGCACGTGACGCTCAGCGTCTGCGGGCCCGAGGCCCCGCTCGCCGAGGTGCGACGCGCGCTGGAGCAGCTCGCCAACGACCACCCCTTCCTGCTGACCAGCCGGTACGCGGCCGACCACGCCGAGATCCGGTACTGGGAGGAGGCCCGCGACCTGCACGACGCCGCCGCGATCGCGCTGCGGCTGTGGGGCGAGCACCGCTCCTCCGCCAACCTGCCGCCCTGGGAGACGGTGGGCCTGGAGGTCATCGACCGCGACACCTACCACCAGCGCCTGGCGGAGGGTTACGGACCGCCCCCGGCGGCGCCCCTCGGCGTGCATCCCTACTGAGCCGCACCGGCCCGGCAGCCGTGCGCGGCACGGTCTCACCCGCCGGAAAGCCGTCCCGCCGGCCGGCGCCCACGCCGTACCCTGGCCGCTATGAGCAGCCGCAGCCACAGCAACGACGACCTCGCCGCCTCCCTGCCCTCGCCGTGGCCGAAGAGCCCGGTGCTGCAGGCCGCCTACCGCGCCCGTGCGGCCGCCGAAGACCTCGCGCCGCTGCCGCGCTCGGTGAAGGACGACGCGCTGCTGGCCATCGCCGACGCCCTGGTCGTCCGCACGCGGGAGATCGTCGAGGCCAACGCCAAGGACGTCGCCCGCGCGCGTGAGGCGGGCACCGACGAGGCGATCGTGGACCGGCTGACGCTGACCCCCGAGCGGGTCCGCGCCATCGCCTCCGACGTGCGGGACGTGGCCGGCCTGCCCGACCCGGTCGGCGAGGTGGTGCGCGGCTCCACGCTGCCCAACGGGCTGGACCTGCGCCAGATCCGCGTGCCGCTGGGCGTGGTCGGCATCATCTACGAGGCCCGGCCCAACGTCACCGTGGACGCGGCCTCGCTGTGCCTGAAGTCCGGCAACGCGGTGCTGCTGCGCGGCTCCTCCTCCGCGTTCCACTCCAACACCGCGCTGGTGACGGTGGTGCGCGACGCGGTCGGCGGCGCCGGACTGCCCGCCGACGCCGTCCAGTTGGTGCCGGGGGAGAGCCGGGAGTCGGTGCGCGAGCTGATGCGCGCCCGCGGCATGGTCGACGTACTCATCCCGCGCGGCGGCGCCTCCCTCATCAAGACGGTGGTCGAGGAGTCCATCGTCCCGGTGATCGAGACCGGCACCGGCAACTGCCATGTGTACGTGGACGCGCAGGCCGACCTCGACACGGCCGTCGCGGTCCTGCTCAACTCCAAGGCGCAGCGCCCGAGCGTGTGCAACGCCGCCGAGACGCTGCTGGTGCACCGGGACATCGCCGCCGACTTCCTGCCGCGCGCCCTGGACGCGCTGGCCGGGGCCGGGGTCACCGTGCACGCCGACGAGCGGGTGCGGGAACTGGCCGAGAAGAGCGGCACCAAGGCCACCGTCGTCCCGGCCACCGCCGAGGACTGGGAGACGGAGTACCTGAGCCACGACATCGCCGCAGCCGTGGTGGACTCGCTGGACGCCGCCGTGCAGCACATCCGTCTGTGGTCCTCCGGGCACACCGAGGCCATCGTCACCACCTCGCAGCCGGCCGCCCGGCGGTTCACCCGGTTGGTGGATTCCGCGGCCGTCGCCGTCAACGCCTCGACCCGGTTCACCGACGGCGGGCAGTTCGGCTTCGGCGCGGAGATCGGCATCTCCACCCAGAAGCTGCACGCCCGGGGGCCGATGGGCCTTCCGGAGCTGACCTCGACCAAGTACGTCTACACCGGGGACGGCCACGTCCGCGGCTGACCGGCCCCGGCGGACGGACGGAGTTTCCGAGCGGCCTGCCCAATCCGCGTCATCGGCCCTATTCTGGACGGGTGCCGGACGAACTGGGGGGCAAGCCGTTCCCGGACGGCGAGGACCACGGTGGCGCGGATGACGAATTCGCGTCCGTGGTGCTCGACGAGGCCTTCATACGGGCGGCCGCCTTCCACGAACCGAGCGCCCACGAGCGCATGCTCGCCGCCGCCACGGCCCAGGCCGAGGCCGAGGCGTCTCGTCCGCGTGTGCTGGGCGGGGAGGACGGCAGCGGTCCGTACGACCAGGAGGAGGCCGAGCACTCCGCGGAGGACGAGGAGTACGAGGACCTCTACGCCCAGCGCCGCCCGTACCGGGGGCACGGCCGCTGGCACCGGACCGTGGCGTGGGTGCTCGCCGTGGTGATGGGCATCGGCGTCGTCGCCCTGACCTTCGCGGCGGTCTACCGGGGCGCCGGAGGGGCCCGCCAGCCCTCCGTACCGCCCTCCCCGACGGGCCGGATCGGAGCCCCGTCGCTACCCCCGGTGGCGGTCAGCCACACCCCCTGAGCGCCTCGCGAACTTGTCCCGTACCAGGACGTTTTAAAGGGCCCTGACAGACCTACGCTTGTTGTATGGCCGGGCCTGGAGACCCACCGGAGGGGAACCCCGAGGGCTCCCCGGGAGGTGGTGAGGACGAGTACCGATCCGTCGTCTTCGACGAATCGTTCGTCCGGGCTGCCCGGATACAGGAGTTCTCCGCGCGGGAGCGGCTGGACGGATCGGCCCGCTCGGTGCGCACCCGCCGGCTCTGGGCCCGCGGCGGCGCCCCGCGCCAGGCCCTGGTCCTCGTCCTCCTGATCGCCGTGGCCTTCGGCACCGCCGTCTACCTGGGCATACGCAATCCCTACGACCAGCCCGCCCCTCCCGTGGCGCAGTCGCTGCAGATCACCCTGCTGCCGCTCGCCCCCACGGCCGCGGTGGCCGCCGTGGACCGGTCCCGGCCGTTCGCCGGGCAGCGCGCCGAGCACTACCGGGCCGGCGGGACCGGATACGCGCTGCCCCCGGCGCGCCGCACCGCGCACTTCAGCGAGAGCCAGGTCATGCAGGCCCTGGTCTCCGCCAAGGAGTACCTGGTCGCCTCCTCCGCCGATCCCGACGCGCTGACCGGCGGGGACATCCGCACGGTGCGCACCATGCTGGACCCCGGACAGCTCGACCAGTTCGACCGCAGCCTGGAGCGGCCCGCCGACGACGGGCGCCACGCGGCGACCGGCTGGCTGGTGCGCTTCGACCCCGCCCGCGTCGCCCTCGCCGACGACGAGGTCAAGGTGCGCGGCACCATGACCGTGTCCGAGGCGGGGGAGGAGGCCCTGGAGGTCGTCACGGACCACACCCTGGTCTACGCCGTGCAGGCCGCCACCGGGGGCAGCGGCCAGGCCTCCCTGTTCACCGTGCGGCGCGAGCTGCGGCTGCGCTTCGACCGCGCGGACCTGCGCGACAAGCACGTGGAACTGCTGCAGGCCGCCGTCGAGGCCGGGCCGCTGTCCTGCGTGACCGCCCCCGTGGCGCACTTCCTGCCGCTGCTGGCCGGGCAGCGGCCGCCGGTGCAGCCCGGGGTCGACCCCCACGACCACCGCCACGAGATCAGCTCGGTGTGCGGCGTGCTCGCCCCGGCCCCGGCGGCCGGACCCGGGATCAGCCCTCCGGCGGCGGGTCCTGCGAGTCCTTCGGCGGGCGCCCCGACGGGCCGGAGCCCGAGCCCGGCGTCCCGGTGAAGCGGTCGCGCAGCCGGCCGCCGACGTCGCCGGCCCCCGCCCCGATGTCGGAGAGCAGCTTCATGAGCGGGTCCTTGCTCGTCTTCACCGTTTCGGCGTAGTGGCTCGCGGATTCCTTGAACGAGTCGTAGACCGAGGTGTCCTTGTCCTCGCTGCGCCGCGGGTAGTGGCCGTCCATGATGCGCTGGTGGTCGCGGCTCGCCGCCCACTTCTTCAGCTCCGCGGCCCGCACCGTGGTGAACGGGTGGCTGCGCGGCAGGACGTTGAGGATCTTCAGCACGGAGTCGCGCAGGTCGCCGGACTCCTCGTACTCCTCGGCCTGCTTCAGGAAGGCGTCCACGTTCATCTCGTGCAGGTGGTTGCCGCCGGCGATCTTCATCAGGCCGCGCATCGAGGCCTGCAGGTCCTGGCCGACCAGGAGTCCGGCACGGTCCGCGGAGAGCTCCGACTTGCGGAACCACTCGCGCAGCGCGGTGACGATCGCCATGATCGCGAGGTTGCCGAGCGGAATCCACGCCACCCGCAGGGCCAGGCTGGTCAGGAAGAGCAGGATCGTGCGGTAGACGGAGTGGCCGGACAGCGCGTGGCCGACCTCGTGGCCCACGACGGCCCGCATCTCCTCCTCGTCCAGCAGCTCCACCAGCCCGGTGGTCACGACGATGATGGGCTCGTCCAGCCCGATGCACATCGCGTTGGGCTGCGGGTCCTGGGTGACGTACATCGCCGGGACCTTGGGCAGGTCGAGGATGTAGCAGGCGTCCCGCAGCATGTCGTTGAGGTGCGCGAACTGCTGGTCGCCGACGCGCACCGAGTCCGAGAGGAACAGCAGCCGCAGCGAGCGCTCCGGCAGCAGGCCGCTGAGCGCCTTGAAGACGGTGTCGAAGCCGCTCAGCTTGCGCAGTGCCACCAGCGCGGAACGGTCCGCCGGGTGCTCGTACGCGCGCGAGGAGATGCCCTCGAAGCGCCGCCGGTTGCGTCCGGGAAGCCGCCCTCCGTCGTTCGCGCCGCCGCTCGCACCACTCGAATCGTTCGGACCGGACATATGTCCCCGCCCCCCTGTTCGGCCGTTGGGTACCTAGTGAGGACGCGCGGAGCCACCGCGAAGTTCCACCCCGGCCGCCCGTACGATGTTGCCGAGTCCTCCGCCCGTCGACAGACCCCGAAGCCACCAAGGGACAGCCGAATGACCTCCTACGCGACCGCCGCCGTTCTGACCACGCTCGCCGAGGGCGAGGGCGGCGGCAACCACGAGAGCCTGAGCCCCTACCTCACGGGCGGTGGCGCGCTGTTCGCGCTGCTGCTGCTGCTCTTCATCACCACCCGCTTCAACCGCGACCGCTGAGCTCGATCAGGCGATGCGGGTAGGGTCTATCCGCATGAAGGAGCGAATCGGTGTGATGGGTGGGACGTTCGATCCCATCCACCACGGTCACCTCGTGGCGGCCAGCGAGGTGGCGCACCTTTTCCAGCTGGACGAAGTGGTCTTCGTGCCCACCGGCCGGCCCTGGCAGAAGAGCGAGCAGAAGGTGTCGGCGGCCGAGGACCGCTACCTGATGACGGTGATCGCCACCGCGTCGAACCCGCAGTTCTCGGTCAGCCGCAGTGACATCGAGCGCGGTGGCCGCACCTACACCATCGACACGCTCCGCGACCTGCGGGCCGAGCACCCCGAGGCGGAGCTGTTCTTCATCACGGGTGCGGACGCGCTGGCCCAGATCTTCTCCTGGCGCAAGGCCGAGGAGCTGTTCTCGCTGGCGCACTTCATCGGCGTCACCCGCCCCGGGCACACCCTGTCCGACCCCGGCTTCCCGGCCGGCGGGGTCTCCCTGGTGGAGGTGCCCGCCCTGGCGATCTCCTCGACCGACTGCCGTCAGCGGGTCGCCAAGGGGGAGCCGGTCTGGTACCTCGTGCCCGACGGCGTCGTCCGCTACATCGACAAACGCAGGCTGTACCGGTAAGTGATCAGCGGCTGATCGGCAACTGGAGGGGTCCCCAGTGAACGACTACCCCCGATGGCAATACGCCGAGGGAACACCCGAGCGGGGCGGTCAGGAGCCCTACGGAGAAGACCCCTACGCACAGCAGCAGGGCGACTACGCAAACGGTTACGGCAACGAGTACGGGCAGTACGACCCGTACGCCCAGCAGACCGGCGAGCAGACCGGTCAGCAGCCCTCGTACCAGGGCCAGCAGGGGTACCCCGGGCAGCCGTACTACCCGCAGGAGCAGCAGCAGTACCAGCAACCGCAGCCGCCGCAGCAGCAACCCCAACACCCCCAACAGTCCCAGCAGACGCAGCAGTACCAGGGGTGGATCCCGCAGCAGCCGCAGTACCAGGAGCCGTACTACGAGCAGCAGCAGTACGGACAGCAGCCGCCGGCACCCCCGCAGCCCCCGTCGCAGAC
>NZ_JARAVK010000188.1:0-18326 GCF_033792765.1 Streptomyces sp. PA03-6a
ACCGGTGCCCCATCGGCCTCTTTTCGGGGAGGATGCTGTTGTTTTTAAGAGGCAGGGGGGTGCGTCGGCGGCTGGGCGTAGGGGTTGGGCTGCTGCGGCGGGTAACCGTACTGAGGCGGCTGCGGCCCGAATCCGGGCTGGTTGCCGGGGGGAGGCGGCGGCTGCGACATCAGCGGGCACCTTTCGGGCACAGGTGTGCGGGGGCGGACGGTGACCCTCTTTGTACCACCGGTGACGCACCGTTCCGCCCCGCGCCGAAGGACCGTTACGGCACTGCTACACCTCGTCGGCCAGCTCCAGCCAGCGCATCTCCAGTTCCTCGCGCTCGGCGGCCAGCGACCGCAGCTCCATGTCGAGTTCGGCCACCTTCTCGAAGTCGGTGGCGTTCTCGGCGATGGCGGCGTGCAGCTTCGACTCCCGCTCGCCGATCTTGTCCAGCTGCCGCTCGATGCGCTGCAGTTCCTTCTTGGCCGCGCGGCTGTCGCCGCCGCCCTTCGGCTTGGCGGGGGCGGGGGCGGGGGTGGCGGCCTCGACGGCGGCGCGGCGCCGCTCCAGGTACTCGTCGATGCCGCGCGGCAGCATGCGCAGCGTCGCGTCGCCGAGCAGGGCGAAGGTGCGGTCGGTGGTGCGCTCCAGGAAGTACCGGTCGTGGGAGATGACCACCATCGAGCCGGGCCAGCCGTCGAGCAGGTCCTCCAGCTGGGTCAGGGTCTCGATGTCCAGGTCGTTGGTGGGCTCGTCGAGGAAGAGCACGTTGGGCTCGTCCATCAGCAGCCGCAGCAACTGCAGCCGGCGCCGCTCGCCACCGGACAGGTCACCGACCGGGGTCCACTGCTTCTCCTTGGTGAACCCGAACTTCTCGCAGAGCTGACCCGCCGTCATCTCCCGTCCCTTGCCGAGGTCGACGCGGCCGCGCACCGACTCCACCGCCTGCAGCACCCGCAGCGACGGCTCGAGTTCGGCGACCTCCTGCGACAGGTAGGCCAGCCGTACGGTCTTGCCGACCACCACCTTGCCGGCCACCGGCTGCTGCTCGCCCTCGCTGACGGCGGCGTCCGCGAGCGCCCGCAGCAGGGACGTCTTGCCCGCGCCGTTGACGCCGACCAGGCCGACCCGGTCGCCGGGGCCCAGCTGCCAGGTCAGGTGCTTCAGCAGCACCTTGGGCCCGGCCTGCACGGTCACGTTCTCCAGGTCGAAGACGGTCCTGCCCAGCCGGGTCGTCGCGAACTTCATCAGCTCGGCGTTGTCACGCGGCGGCGGCACGTCGGCGATCAGCTCGTTGGCCGCCTCGATGCGGAAGCGCGGCTTGCTGGTGCGGGCGGGGGCGCCGCGGCGCAGCCAGGCCAGCTCCTTGCGCATCAGGTTCTGCCGCTTGACCTCCTCGGTCGCGGCGATCCGCTCGCGCTCGGCGCGGGCGAAGACGTAGTCGCTGTAACCGCCCTCGTACTCGTGGACGTCACCGCGCTGCACGTCCCACATGCGGGTGCAGACCTGGTCCAGGAACCAGCGGTCGTGGGTCACGCACACCAGGGCCGAGCGCCGTGCCCGCAGATGGCCGGCCAGCCAGGAGATGCCCTCGACGTCGAGGTGGTTGGTGGGCTCGTCGAGCACGACCAGGTCCTGCTCGGCGATCAGCAGCTTCGCCAGCGCGATCCGGCGGCGCTCACCACCGGAGAGCGGCCCGATCACCGTGTCCAGCCCCTGCGGGAAGCCGGGCAGGTCCAGCCCGCCGAAGAGGCCGGTGAGCACGTCCCGGATCTTCGCGTCGCCCGCCCACTCGTGGTCCGCGCGGTCGCCGACCACCTCGTGCCGGACGGTGGCCTGCGGGTCCAGGCTGTCGTGCTGCGTCAGCACGCCCAGCCGCAGGTCCGAGGTGTGCGTCACCCGCCCGGTGTCCGGGCCCTCCAGCTTCGCCAGCATCCGGATCAGGGTCGTCTTCCCGTCGCCGTTGCGGCCGACGACGCCGATGCGGTCGCCCTCCGACACGCCGAGCGAGATCCCGTCCAGCAGGGTGCGTGTTCCGTACACCTTGCTGACGGACTCGACGTTGACCAGGTTGACGGCCATGGGACTCCTGTCACTACGAAAGAACGACCTCCCAGGGTAGTGCGGCCCGCCTACCCCCCGGGTACGGCGACCGCCCCCCGGACACCAGTGCGGGTGGTCCCGCCCCGCTCCCGGTCAGCCGACCGTGCCTCGCGCGCCCAGTCGCTGCCAGGCCTCACGGTCGTCCGGCAGGCCCAGCCGGGCGAACGTGATCTTCCGGTTGCCGTTGACCGCGTCCCATAGATCGTCACGGGCCGCGACATCGCGGGCGAAGGCGCTCTGCTGGGCGGTCGGCGCCTCGGGCAGGCCTTCGGGGAAGGCGACCCGCAGATACGGCCCCAGGTCCGGGCACGGAGCGAGCCGGAAGCCCAGCGGCACCGCCGCCGCCGCGCTCTCGTACAGTGCGGCGAAGTCCATGACCCGGGCGCAGAGCACGGCGACCAGGGTCCAGCGCGGAGGCTCGCCACCGAAGCGGGGCAGCGCGGAGAGCCTGTCGAATGCCCGCGGGGAGCGGGTCGCGTCCACGAGTACGTCCAGCGCGTGCGGGTCGTCCGCCAGAGCGGGCGCGAGCGCGGCGGCCGTCCGCACCGCCGGGTCGGGGTCGGCCAGCCAGGCACGGGGCTCACCGCCCAGTTCGCCGAGATCCAGGAGCAGCGAGGCGCGTGCCTCGACGGACCCGGTCGCGTGGGCCTGGGCTTCCAGGCGCCCCCTCAGGCCGGCGGCCCGGGGAGCCGTCGCCGGATGACGCAGCAGCGGGGCGGCGGCGGCCCATGCCGCGGTGCGGACGTCCGCATCGGGGTCGTCGAGCAACTCCGCCACCGGGTCAAAGAGGTCGGGGAGCGCGTCGTAACAGTCGAGTGCCGCGCGCGTGAGCACGAGGTCGCCCGTTTCCCCGTCCTCCGTCCAGAGATCCACCTGCCCGTCCTCGTCCTCGGCGAGGTACCGGGCGAGCCAGGTGTCGATCGCGGATGCCGACTCCGGGACGGCGGGATACGCCCGGGCCCGCAACTCGGGAACGGCGTCCGCGAGATCGACGGCGGCCGCCACATCCTTCAGGAAGGTGAGGGCACCCTCTCGCATCTCGGGGATCGCCAGCATCCGGGCGGCGATCCTCGCCACAGGTGCCGTCGCGGGCCAGACGGTGCCCTGGTGCAGGATCGCCGACCACAGGTGGTCCGCCGCGGTGGACGCGGCCTTCTCGTCGTCGCCGAGCAGGGCCTTCAGATGGCCGGGGGTGTCGGTCGCCACCTGGTAGGCGTGGAAGAACCGGTCCCAGGCTATGCCGTCGATCTCGGCGAGGATCTGCTGCTTCACACGCAGACCGTATCGGCCTCGGTACGGCGGGCCACGCCGAGGTGTCGTCCTCAGCCCCGGCTGCGGCCCGACCGCTCCACCAGGGCCCAGCCGGCGACGGCCATGAGGACGGCGGCCGGGGCCGTGACGCGGAAGGCGATCAGGGTGGCCGAGTGGCCGTCGAGGAGGCCGCCGAAGCCGACGGCGGACAGGCCGAGGACGCCCAGCAGCGCGAGGGCGACGCCGAACGCGGCACCAGGGCCGGAGAGCGGGCCCGGCGCCCGGGCGGGGCGCGGGGCCGGGGGGCGTTCGGCCCGGCGGAAGACGGGGACCAGGGCGGCGGTGAGGGCGGTCGCGGCCGCCACGCGCAGCGGCACCTGGGCCCACCAGGCGGCGGTTGCCGGGGCGGGCAGTGTGCGGCCCAGGGAGGTCAGCGCGCCGTACACGGCGAGCATGGCCGTGAGGTGCCAGAGGAAGGCCGTCATCGCGATGCCGTTCGCGGTGACCACGCCGCGCCACACGCGCGGGCGCTCCAGCAGGCGCGCGGCGGGGCGCCGCAGCAGTTCGACCGCGCCGACCAGCCACACGCCGTGGCAGAGCAGGGCGAGCGTGGGCGGCGCCATGTTCGAGATCCGCTCGCCGGGCATGCCCACCATGGACAGCGGGTACGGCCCGAGCGCCACCAGCGCGACCGCCCCGGCCAGCCCGCACGCGGCCGCCGCCGCGGGCAGGCGCAGCCTGCCGTCCGCCCGCAGGAAGCCCAACTGGTGCACCGCGAGCCAGACGAAGGCGAAGTTCAGGAACGGCACGTAGGCCACGTCGAGGGCGAAGCGCAGCACGTCCACCACGGCCGCGCCGGCCGACAGCGCGACGAAGGCGCCCCAGCCGTACCGCTCGTGCAGCCGCAGCAACGGCGGGGTGAAGGCCACCATGCCGAGGTAGATCCCGATGAACCACAGCGGCTGCGCCACCAGTCGCGCCGCCACGTCCGGCACGGGGAGCAGCAGCGCGCCCGCGGCCCACACCGCGACGAACAGCATCGTCGGCCGCAGCAGCCGGCGCAGCCGGGCCCGCAGGAAGGCCGCGTACCCGCCGCCGGAGCGGGCGACGGAGCGGTAGGAGAGCGCGTGCGAGAAGCCGCCGACGAAGAAGAACACCGGCATGACCTGCAGCACCCAGGTCAGCGGTTGCAGCGCCGGGCGCAGCGCCAGCAGGTTGCCGACCTCGACGCCACCGCCGGCCCCGGTGGTCACCGCCGCCATCAGCCAGTGCCCCAGCACGACCGTGGCCAGCGACGCCACCCGCAGGAAGTCGACGTAACGGTCCCGTGCCGCGGGCGTGGTCGCGGCGATCTCTCCGGCTGTCATCCCCATGACGGCACGATCCCGCGCCGGGGCGCCGCTCCGTCAGGCCCGCCCTACTCAACTCGCCCCGGAAGACGGTGAGTACGGGTACTCAGAGCAGGGTCGCGCCCTGCACGGGGCCGGTGGTGACCCGTACCGCGCGGCAGGTGCCGGAGGCGGCGAGGGCGCCGGCCACGGCCTGCGCGGACTCGGCGTCCTTGGCGAGGAAGGCGGTGGTGGGCCCGGAGCCGGAGACCAGGGTGGCCAGGGAGCCGGCCTCGGCGCCCGCGGCGAGGGTCGCGGCCAGCGAGGGGCGCAGGGAGAGCGCGGCCGGCTGGAGGTCGTTCGCCAGGGAGGCGGCGAGGGCCACGGCGTCACCGGTGCGCAGCGCCTCCAGCAGGGCCGGGGACGCCTGGGGCTCCGGCACCTCCGCGTCGCCGCGCAGCCGGTCGCACTCGCGGTAGACCTCGGGCGTGGACAAGCCGCCGTCGGCGACGGCGAAGACCCAGTGGAAGGTGCCGCCGGTCTCCAGCGGCTCCAGCAGCTCGCCGCGGCCCCGGCCGAGGGCGGCGCCGCCCACCAGGCTGAACGGGACGTCGCTGCCGAGTCCGGCGCAGATCGCGAGCAGCTCCTCGCGGCTCGCGCCGGTGCCCCACAGTGCGTCGCAGGCGACCAGGGCGCCCGCCGCGTCGGCGCTGCCGCCGGCCATGCCGCCCGCGACGGGGATGTCCTTGGCGATGTGGATGTGGACGTGCGGCTCCAGCCCGTGCCGCGCCGCGAGCGCGGTCGCGGCGCGGGCGGCGAGGTTGCTCGCGTCGGCCGGGACCTGGTCGGCGTCCGGTCCGGCGACCGTGATCCGCAGCTCCTCGGCGGTGGGGTCGCCCATGCCGGAGGCCAGGGGAGTGACGGTGACCTCGTCGTACAGGCCGACGGCGAGGAAGACGTTGGCCAGGTCGTGGAAGCCGTCGGGGCGCGGTCCGCCCACCGCGAGCTGGACGTTGACCTTGGCGGGGACGCGGACGGTCACGGACGCGGGTCGGCGGGTCACTTGCGCGGTTCTCCTCGGAGCGTGAGCGTGGCGCACTCGATGCGGGGCCGTCGGTGCGTGGGCCTTCGGTGCGTGGGGCACGGCGGCGCCCCCATTGTGCCCTCTGTTACCGCAGTGAGCGGCCGCCACCGCCGTGCTCGGCGATCGCCGCGAACTCCTCCACGGTCAGTGCCTCCCCGCGCGCCTGCGGCGACACCCCCGCGGCCACCAGCGCCTCCTCGGCGGCGGCGGCCGAGCCCGCCCAGCCGGCCAGCGCGGCCCGCAGCGTCTTGCGGCGCTGCGCGAAGGCGGCGTCCACGACCGCGAAGACCTGCTCGCGGGTCGCGGTGGTGGCGAGCGGCTCCTTGCGGCGGACGAGCGAGACCAGGCCGGAGTCCACGTTCGGGGCGGGCCAGAAGACGTTGCGGCCGATGGCCCCGGCCCGCTTCACCTCGGCGTACCAGGCCGCCTTCACCGAGGGCACCCCGTACACCTTGGAGCCGGGCCCTGCGGCCAGCCGGTCGGCGACCTCGGACTGCACCATGACCAGGGAGCGCTCGATGCTCGGGAAGGTCGCGAGCATGTGCAGCAGCACCGGGACGGCCACGTTGTACGGCAGGTTGGCCACCAGCGCCGTGGGCGGCGGACCGGGCAGCTCCTCGACGCGCAGCGCGTCGCGGTGCACGAGCGCGAAGCGGCCGGCCCGGCCCGGCAGGCGGGCGGCGACGGTCGAGGGGAGGGCCTCGGCCAGCACGTCGTCGATCTCCACGGCGGTGACGTGCTCGGCCACCTCCAGCAGCGCCAGCGTGAGCGAGCCGAGCCCCGGGCCGACCTCGACGACCACGTCGTCGGGCCGGACGTCCGCGGTGCGCACGATGCGGCGCACCGTGTTCGCGTCGATGACGAAGTTCTGGCCGCGCTGCTTGGTGGGGCGGACGCCCAGCGCGGCGGCCAGCTCACGGATGTCGGCGGGGCCGAGCAGGGCGTCGTCGGCGGGACCGGAGTGGTCGGTGGTGCTCACCGCTCCAGGGTATCCGGGCCCGGCGGGACCTCCGGCGGGCTAGGAGTAGAGCTTGCGGCCGCACACCGGCCAGGGGCTGGCACCGCGCTGGATGTACAGGCGCTTGGCACGGTACGTCTGCTCCTTGGCGGAGGCGTCCTGGGGGCGGCCGTGGCCGCCCAGGTTGCGCCAGGTGCGCTGGTCGAACTGGTAGAGGCCGCCGTAGGTGCCGGAGGCGTCCACCGCGTTCGGGCGGCCGCCCGCCTCGCACCGGCCGAGGGCCTTCCAGTTGAGGTGGTCGGCGCCCTGGACGCTGTCGGGGAGCGGCTTGGTGCCGACGCGCACGACCTGCCGCACGGGCTCGCGCAGCACCTCCTCGGCGATGCGCCGCGGCTTGCGCCGGACCCCGTCGACCGTGCGGTACGCGTACGTGACGCGGCGCAGCCCGTTCCTGCCCCGGGTGTCGACGGCGGTGGTGCCCTCGAACAGCGAGGGGTCCTGCGTCCGCTCGACGGGGAAGGGCACCGGCTCCTCGTGGACCTCGTCGTGGCCCCGGATGCGCCGGACGGAGATCGTCTGGCCCTCGCGCGGGAAGCTGTCGGGGTCGGCGGAGGTGGTGTCGAGGCCGTGCAGGGCGATGCCGGCGTCACGCAGCGCCTCGCCGACGGTGGCGGCGTTGGTGCGCACCGGCCGTTCGTGGCCGTCGACGAGGAAGGTCACCTGGCGTTCGGTGCGGACGTCCAGCTCCAGCCCGTGCCGCCCGATCGCCTCGCCGCGGGAGGCGGACAGGTACGCGCCGTCCGCGCGCACGCCCAGCTGGCGCAGGGCGCCGTCCACGGTGCCGGCCGTGGTCCAGATCCGGCGGGGCCGGCCGTCGAGGGTCAGCGCGATCGGGCGGCCGTACCGGACGGCGACGGTGTCGCCGTCCTGCAGCTCCGCGTCGGGGTCGGGGGCCACGATGTCGTGGTCGCCGACCTCGATGCCCTGGCGCTGCAGCAGTTCCTCCACGCTCCCGGCGAAGGTGTGCAGGGTGCTCGGCCGGCCGTCCACGCTGAGCTGCACGGCCTTGCCGCCGGCGAGGTAGGCGGTGCTGCCGCCCGCCAGGCAGGCGACGACCAGGGCCTGGGGCAGCAGCCTGCTCAGCGCGTCCGGGCGCCGTGCGGCGCGCCTGCGCCGGGCGGCCGCGCGTCCGGGACGCGGCTCGACGTCCTCGTCGGCGGGGGCCGTGCCCGGTGTCCTGCGGTAGGGGCCGTCCGCGTAGGACCGTGTTCCGGCCTGCGTCGTGCCCGCCTTGCTCATGTTGCTCACGGCGTACCTCCGGCCCGGTCCGATCGGACCGAACCGGGACCATAGCGGAGGATTCGCCACTCTCCCAAGCCGGACGGTCACGCCGTGTCGCCGGACGAAGGGGCCGCGACACCCATCGTGACCGTGGTCAGCGCGCCCTGCGCCGCCCCCGGCGGCCGCCGGCGCGGCCACCGGGCGTCCGGAATCGGACATCCGGCGTTACGCCGACCGCGCGAACCGTGCGACGCGGCGTCAGTAGCCGAAGGCACGGGCCGTGTTGGCCCCGATGGCCGCGGCGAGCTCGTCCTCCGCGGCACCCCGGGCGGCGGCCATGGCCCGCACGGTGACCGGGATCAGGTAGGGGGCGTTGGGGCGGCCGCGGTGCGGTACGGGGGTGAGGAAGGGCGCGTCGGTCTCGACCAGGAGGAGCTCGGCGGGGGCGACGGCCACTGCGTCGCGCAGGTCCTGGGCGGACTTGTAGGTGACGTTGCCGGCGAAGGACATGTAGTAGCCCTTGTCGGCGCAGAGCTTGGCCATCTCCGCGTCGCCGGAGTAGCAGTGGAAGACGACGGTGCCGGGCGCGCCCTCCTCGTCGAGGATGCGCAGCACGTCGGCGTGGGCCTCGCGGTCGTGGATGACCAGGGCCTTGCCGTGCCGTTTGGCGATGTCGATGTGGCGGCGGAAGGAGTACTGCTGGGCCTCGACGCCGTCGGGCCCGGTGCGGAAGTAGTCCAGCCCGGTCTCGCCGACGCCGCGCACCTGGGGCAGCGCGGCGAGGGCGTCGATCTCCGCGAGGGCGGCGTCCAGCGCGGGCAGCCCGCCCGCCTCGCGGGCCCCCTGGCGCGACCACCCGTCCGGATCGCCGTGGACGATCCGGGGGGCCTCGTTGGGGTGCAGGGCGACCGCCGCCCACACCTGGTCGTGCGCCCCGGCGGTGCGCGCCGCCCAGTGGGAGCCGTCGACGTCGCAGCCGACCTGGACCACGGTCGTCACGCCGACGGACGCCGCCTTCGCCAGCGCCTCCTCGACGCTGCCCTCCTGCATGTCGAGGTGGGTGTGCGAGTCCGCCACCGGGACCGCGAGCGGTTCGGGGAGGGGAGGGGCGGCGGACGCGTCCTTCTTCGGGCGCCGGCTCTGGCTCTGGTTCTGCTCGGGCATGCCCCAGATCCTAGGCGGGGGGCCGCGGCGGCTACCGGGCGTCCCTCCTGCGGTGCAGCAGGTTGCGGGGCGACCAGTGCCGTGCGCGGCGCTCTGCGTCCTCCACGGCGGGCGCGGCCGGCACCCGGCGCATGTCGGAGGCCGCGGGCAGGGGACCGGCGGCCGCGGTGGCCGACCAGGACCCGGCGACATCGGAGACCTGTCCGGCCCGCATGATGCGGACCTTGTGGCTCTCGCACTCCACGCACGTCGGCCGGGTCAGCGGGGACGGGACCCGCTTGCCGTCCGCCATGTACCAGACGACCTCGTGACCCTGCGCGTCGACGTGGTGCTCGATCTCGTACGCCTGCTCCCATCCCCGTCCGCAGCTGATGCAGACGAAGGCGTACGCCTCACGAACCGTGCCATCGGTTCCGATGGTCTCGCTCATGGCAGCTCCTGTTGCCCTCCGGACGAGGCGTCCGGAGCGGGACTTCCCTCCATCAGCGAACGCCCGGGAAGGCGCCGGCGATAGCGGGGGTGCCCTTTCTTGAGCCAGTTTTGGGGAGTATGTGACGCGGGGCCGAGCAGGCGGCCCAGGTTTTTCCCTCTCCTACGATAGGACTTTGCACCGCGCCGCGTTTAGCCGGTTGTGGGCTGGTTCGCGGCGTGCTTCGCGGACACCACGGCGTCGAAGACCTCCCGCTTGGGCAGCCCCGCCTCCGTCGCCACGGCCGCGATCGCCTCCTTGCGCCGCTCCCCCGCCTCCTCACGGACCCGGACCCGGCGCACCAGCTCGGCGGCGTCCAGTTCCTGCGGCCCGGTCTCCGGGGCGCCCTCGACGACGATGGTGATCTCCCCGCGCACCCCCTCGGCGGCCCAGGCCGCCAGTTCCTCCAGGGGACCGCGCCGGACCTCCTCGTAGGTCTTGGTCAGCTCGCGGCAGACGGCGGCCCGGCGCCCGGCGCCGAAGGCCTCGGCCATCGCCGCGAGGGTGTCGGCGAGGCGGTGCGGGGCCTCGAAGTACACCAGGGTGCGCCGCTCCCCCGCGGCCTCGCCCAGCCGGGCCCGCCGCTCGCCGGCCTTGCGGGGCGGGAAGCCCTCGAAGCAGAAGCGGTCCACGGGCAGGCCGCTGAGGGCGAGCGCGGTCAGCACGGCGGACGGTCCGGGGACGGCCGTCACCCGGATGTCGCGCTCGACGGCGGCCGCGACCAGCCGGTAGCCGGGGTCGGAGACCGAGGGCATCCCGGCGTCGGTGACGAGCAGCACCCGGGCGCCCTCCTCCAGCGCCGTGACCAGCTCCGGGGTGCGGGCCGTCTCGTTGCCCTCGAAGTAGGACACGACCCGGGCGGTGGTGGTCACGCCCAGGGACTGGGTGAGCCGGCGCAGCCGCCGGGTGTCCTCGGCGGCGATCACGTCGGCCCCGGCCAGCTCCGCGGAGAGCCGGGGCGGCGCGTCGGCGACGTCACCGATGGGGGTCCCTGCGAGCACGAGTACGCCTGCGGCCGGTCCTGCGGAGCTAGTCACCGCCCCAGTCTCCCATCCGCGGCACACCCGGCCGGGCCTGCCGCGGCACGGCGGCGTACCCCCGGTTGGCCCGGTCCTCAGCACATACACATGCGGCTTCCCTACGATGGCCCGGTGACGAGTGACACCGCGACGCATGCGCACCGGGTCGAGGACGCCCCCAAGGCCGCGGAGGAGCAGAGCCCCTGGCAGCGGCAGCTGCGCCGCTTCGGCTACGTGGACCGCCCGCGCCCCGACGTGCGCGAGCGCCTGGTCCCGCCGTTCCCCGAGCCGGGGACACGGGCGTGGGCAGCGCTCGGCGTGGGCCCGGCGACGGCGCGCCGGCTGGCCCGCTGGACGGGCTGGGGCGGGCCGCTGCTTGTGGCGTTCTTCGCGGGCCTGCTGCGGTTCTGGAACCTGGGCAGCCCGCACGCGGTGATATTCGACGAGACGTACTACGCGAAGGACGCCTGGTCGCTCCTGCAGTACGGCTACGAGGGCAGCTGGCCGGACAAGGCCAACGACCTGATCCTCGCCACCCCGCCCTCCATCCCGCTCTCCGACGCCCCCTCGTACGTGGTGCACCCGCCGGTCGGCAAGTGGGTGATCGCCTCCGGTGAGTGGATCTTCGGGCTGAACCCCTTCGGCTGGCGCTTCGCGATGGCGGTGCTCGGGACGCTGTCGGTGCTGATGCTCTGCCGGATCGGCCGCCGGCTGTTCCGCTCGACCGCGCTGGGCTGCCTCGCGGGCGGCCTGATGGCGGTCGACGGCCTGCACTTCGTCATGAGCCGCGTCGCCCTGCTCGACCTCGTCGTCATGTTCTTCGTGCTGGCCGCCTTCGGCTGCCTGCTGATCGACCGGGACCGCGCACGGGCCCGGCTCGCCGCCGCCCTGCCCGAGGGACGCCCTGACGACCGCGTCGCCTCCTTCACGTGGCTGGGCGTCCGCCCGTGGCGGATCGCGGCCGGGATCTGCCTGGGCCTGGCCATCGGCACCAAGTGGAACGGCCTGTACGTGCTGGCGCTGTTCGGCGTCCTCACCGTGCTGTGGGACGCCGGCGCCCGCCGCCTGGCGGGTGCCCGCCACCCCCGGCTGACGGCGTTCTGGCTGGACGGGCTGTGGGCGGGCCTGTCCGTGGTCGGCGTCGCCGTCGTCACCTACCTGCTGTCCTGGCTCGGCTGGTTCACCACCGACAAGGGCTACGACCGTGACTGGGCCAAGAGCGACGGCGGCTTCCCCTCCCGGTCCTGGGCGGCGCTGCGCAGCCTGTGGCACTACGAGTCGCAGGTGTACGACTTCCACGTCAACCTGCACTCCCCGCACACCTACCAGTCCAACCCGTGGAGCTGGCTGGTCCTGGGCCGCCCGGTGTCGTACTTCTACGAGTCCCCCAAGCTCGGCGAGGACGGCTGCACCGCGGCCGGCGGCTGCGCCCGCGAGGTGCTCGCGATCGGCACCCCGCTGCTGTGGTGGGCCGGGTGCTTCGCCCTGCTGTACGTCCTGTACCGCTGGATCTTCCGCCGCGACTGGCGCGCCGGTGCGATCGCCTGCGGCATCGCGGCCGGGTACCTGCCGTGGTTCCTCTACCAGGACCGGACGATCTTCCTCTTCTACGCGGTCGTCTTCGTGCCCTTCCTCTGCCTCGCGCTCGCGATGATGCTCGGCGCGCTCCTCGGACCCCCCGGCGCGAGCGAACGCCGCCGCATGTGGGGCGCGGTCGGCGCGGGCACGCTGGTGCTGCTGATCGTCTGGAACTTCATCTACTTCTTCCCGCTCTACACCGGGCAGACGATCCCCATGGACGCCTGGCGCGACCGGATGTGGCTGGACACCTGGATCTGACCCGCCCGGCCGCGGGGCCGCTGACCTGCTCGGTGACCGTTTGCAGGGGGACGACCACGGACCTAGCGTGAACCCCGAGGGAATGTCACGTATGTCCGCCCCCGATCGCAACGTGCCCGGTCAGGCGTCGGCGCTCGACAGCGTCGGCGCGGCTCTGGCGGTGGTCGACGCGGAGGGGGTCCTCGTCCGCTGGACCGAGGTCGCGCGGAGGCTGCTGGGGTACGCGGCGGCGGACGTCCTGGGCAGGCCGGCCTCGATGCTGCTGGACGGCCCGGCGGGCGGGCCGCGGGGGTTCACGTGGGAGTGGGCCGGTCCGGTCGCGCTGCGGCACCGCGACGGCGGGCTGCTGGACGTGGACCTGCGGGTGACCGGGTTGCCGGGGGCCTCGGGCACGACGGACTGGCTGGTCGCGACGGCCGGGGTGCCTGCGTCCGTGCTGGAGTCGGCCGCGGAGCTGTGCCCCTTCCCGATGGCGATCTGGGACAGCGACCTGCGCACCGCGTGGCTGAACGACGCCCTGGCCGAGGCGTTCGGCCTCTCCCGGGAGGAGCGCCTGGGCCGGCACCTGGACGAGTCACCGCTCTACTCGAACACCGAGCAGGTCGAGGCCCTGCTGCGCGAGGTCCTGGAGAGCGGCGTCCCGGTGATCGACCGGGAGCTGAGCCAGCTGGACCGGCTGCGGCACCGCGCCTACGCACTCTCCGTCTTCCGCATCGAGGACGTCCGCCACGGCCGGGCCGGCGTCTGCTCGGTCAACGTGGACGTCACCGAGAGCCGGCGGGCCAGGGACCGCATGACCGTGCTCGGCCGCGCGGCGACCAGCATCGGGACCAACCTGGACGTCCTGCAGACCGCGCAGGACCTCGCCGATCTGCTGGTGCCGCTGCTCGCCGACTACGCGACGATCGACCTCGCGGAATCGGTGCGGCTCGGTGACGCCCCGCTCACCCGGCTCGGCCCGCTGGAGGACGGCAACGTCCCCGTCTTCCACCGGGCGGGGATCGCCTCGGTCCACCACGACTTCCGGGAGTCGCTCTACGCACGCGGCAGCCCCGTCTTCGTCCCCCCGCACTCGCCGTTCATCGAGGTGCTGAGCTCCGGCCGGACGTACATGGAGACGGAGCTGGACACCGAGCCCGGCACGTGGCTGGAGGAGGACCCGCGGCGACTGGAGCGGGTCCTCGACCTCGGGATGCACAGCCTGCTGATCCTCCCGGTTGTCGCGCGGGACGAGATCCTGGGTGTCGCCGTGCTCGTCCGCAGCGAGAACCCCACGCCGTTCGACGAGAACGACAGGACGCTGGCGGAGGAGCTGGTCAGCCGGGCCGCCCTCAGCCTGGACAACGCCCGCCGCTACACGCGCGAGCACACCATGGCCCTGACGCTGCAGCGCAGCCTGCTCCCCCGCAACCCGAGCGCCGGGTTCTCCCTGGAGACGATCTGGCGCTACCTCCCGGCGGACACGCAGGACGGCGTGGGCGGCGACTGGTTCGACGTGATCCGGCTGTCCGGTGCCCGGGTGGCCCTGGTCGTCGGGGACGTCGTCGGGCACGGGCTCAACGCCGCCGCGGCCATGGGGCGGATCCGCACGGCGGTGAGCACCCTCGCCGGCCTGGACCTGCCCCCCGACCGGCTGCTGTCCGCGCTGGACGACCTCGTCGTCCGGCTGGGTTTCGAGGACTCCGACGAGCCCTCGCCCGCCGCCGGCATCCTCGGCGCCACCTGCCTGTACGCGGTCTACGACCCCACCGACGAGCGCCTGACCATCGCCCGGGCCGGGCATCCGCCGCCGGTGATCATCACCCCGGACGGCACGGCGGCCTTCCCGGAGATCCCCGCCGGCGCGCCACTGGGCGTGGGACTGCGGTCCTTCCCGTCGGTCGACCTGGAAGTGCCCGCGGGGAGCGTGATCGCCCTGTACACCGACGGGCTCGTGGAGACCCGGGACGGTGACATCGACGAGGGTCTGGAGCGCCTGCGGACCGCGCTCAGCCGGCCGCCGGGCACGTCGCTGGAGGACCTGTGCACCGCGGTGGTCGACCTGCTGCCCAAGCGCGGGCAGGACGACGACGTCGCCCTGCTGCTGGCCAAGACCTGCCGGCTGAGCCCCGACCGGGTGTTCACCGTGGAGGTGCCCGCCGATCCGGCCGCGGTCGGACGGGTGCGGGCCGAGGCGGCCCGGCAGCTGTCCGTCTGGGGGCTGGACCGGCTGCGGGCGGCCGCCGAGCAGATCGTCGCGGAGTTGCTGGCCAACGCCGTCCTGCACGGGGCGGGACCCGTACGGATGCGGCTCATCCGGCATATGAAGCTGGCCTGCGAGGTCTTCGACGCCGGTCCGGGCCCGCCGCTGCCGCGCCGTCCCGACCCCACCGACGAGGGCGGCCGGGGCATGCTGATCGTCGCGGAGCTGTGCACGCGGTGGGGTGTCCGCAGGACCGCGGGAGGCAAGATCGTCTGGGCGGAACTGGCCCTCACCGACGAGGAACGGCTGCCGCCGGGGCCGGAACGGTGACCCCGCCGCGCGATGGCCCCGACCGGCGGACTTTCCCGATCGATGGGAAGCGCGTGCCGAAGCTGTGACCCGGTCGACAGCCTCAGGTCCCTCTCCGTCCCGTAGAGTGCGCTTGCATTGCCTCATTTTTGAACACGTTCAGGGGGACCACGGGGAGGGTCGGTGCCATGCGCCGAGGTGTGAAGCTGGGGATCGTCGCCACGCTGACCGCGGGACTGGTGGGGACCGCGGGGTACGGGGCGTACAACATCTACAACGGGCTGGCCGGGGGCGGCGGTTTCGCCACGGAGGCCGCCCCGGTGGAGACCGGGCCGCCGACCGCGGCGGAGGTGAAGAAGACCGCCGCGGACTTCCTGGCCGCGTGGGCCAAGGGGGACACCACCGCGGCAGGGGCCCTCACCAACCACGCGGCGGCGGCCTCCGGGGACCTGTCCGCGTACCGGGAGCAGGCGCACGTCGCCCGCGTACGGCTGACGCCGGGCACGGCCCAGGGGGCCGTGGTGCCGTTCAAGGTCGTGGCCTCGCTCTCCTACCAGGGCAAGTCCTCCACGTGGACGTACTCCTCGGCCCTCACCGTCTTCCGCGGCGAGACCACCCATCGCCCCCTGGTCGACTGGGAACCCGCGGTGCTGCACCCCAAACTGACGGAAGGTCAGTCGCTGGAGACCGGTGAGGCCGCCTCGCCGCCGGTGGTCGTCGTCGACCGCAACGGCAAGGAGCTGGACGCCGACGACTACCCGTCCCTGGCCTCGGTGCTGCCGCAGCTGCGCGAGCGCTACGGGGCCAAGCTCTCCGGCGGCAAGCCGGGCATCGAGACCTGGGTGAACGGCGCCGACGGCCCCGGGCAGACGCTGCACGTGATCACCAAGGGCACGGCCGCGAAGCTCCCCACCACCTTGGACGCGACGCTGCAGAAGGCCGCCGAGCAGGCGGTCAAGCGCAGCAGCCAGTCCTCGGTCGCCGCGGTCAGGACCGGCACGGGCGAGATCCTCGCCTTCGCCAACAACCCGGCGAGCGACAACAACAACGCCTTCAACGCGCAGGTCGCCCCCGGCTCCACCTTCAAGGTCGTCACCGCGACCGCCCTGCTGGAAAAGGGCGTGTCCCCGGGCACCCCGGCGCCGTGCCCGGCGACCGCGAACTTCGACAACGGCAAGATGTTCCACAACGTGGAGAGCTCCTCCGACCCCTCGGCCACCTTCCAGCGGGACTTCGCGATCTCCTGCAACACCGGCTTCATCAAGCTCGCCGGCCACCTCGACGAGTCCTCGGTCCCCTCGGTCGCCCAGCGCTACTACGGCTTCGGCCGGACCTGGAACGTCGGCGTCCCGGCCTGGGACGGCCGCGTCCCCGGCGGCCCGGGCGACGAGATGACGGAGGAGATGATCGGCCAGGGCCAGATACAGATGAGCCCGCTCAACATGGCCTCCGTCGCCGCCACCGTGCAGAACGGGGTGTTCCGCCAGCCCCGGCTGGTGGCCGCCGGCCTGATCGAGGGTCCGCTGGCGAAGGCGGGCAGCGCCCTCCCGTCCGGCGTACGGAGCAACCTCAAGTCGATGATGCGGCTGACCGCGTCGAGCGGCACCGCCGCCGGCGCGATGCGCGGGGTCTACGGCGACGTCGGCGCCAAGACCGGCTCCGCGGAGGTCGGCGGCCAGGAGCAGCCCAACGGGTGGTTCCTCGCCTACCGCGGTGACGTCGCCGCCGCCGGGATGGTCCTGGAGGGCGGGCACGGCGGCGACTCCGCCGGGCCGATCGTGGCCTCGGTGCTGAAGGCCGCCTCGTGACCCGCCCGCAAATGGCTTGGCACCCCGGCCCCGCCGAGGGCTAGCGTGCTGGTCATGTCGACATCAGCTGCAGCCCATCCCCGGTTCGCGGAGGCACTCACCGCGCTGGGGCTCCAGGTACCCGTGCGCGCCTTCCCGGACGCGACCCGCACCGCGGCGCAGGCCGCCGCGGCGATCGGCTGCGAGCTCGGCCAGATCGTCAAGTCCCTGATCTTCGCGGCGGACGGGGTCCCGGTGCTGGTGCTGATGGACGGCGCGTCCCGGGTCGACGTGGAGCGGGTCCGCGCCGAACTCGGCGCGGGCGAGGTACGCCGGGCCGACGCGGACCTGGTGCGCGAGACCACGGGGTACGCCATCGGCGGCGTACCCCCCTTCGGGCACCGGACCCGCACCACCGTCCTCGCCGACCGGGGGCTGCTGGCGCACGGCACCGTGTGGGCGGCCGCCGGCACCCCGCACACCGTCTTCCCCATGGCCCCGGCCGAACTGGTCGGGCACGCCGGGGCGACCCTCGCCGACGTCCGCGAACGCACCGCGTGACGCCCCTGATAGCGGCGGCCGTCCTGCTCGCGGCGGTCACCCACGCGGCGTGGAACGCCATCGCCCACGGCATCAAGGACCAGCTCGTCGCGTTCACCCTCGTCGGGGGCGGCGGAGCGATCTGCGGCGCGGCGATCGCCGGGTTCGCCCCGCTGCCCGCGGGGGACGCCTGGCCCTACCTGATCGTGTCGGTGGGGATCCACATGGCGTACATGTACCTGCTGATGAAGTCCTTCACGCTGGGGGACTTCGGGCAGGTCTACCCCATCGCGCGCGGTGTCGCCCCCATGGTCGTGACGCTGCTGGCGGCGGTCTTCGTGGGCGAGGTGCCGGACGCCCTGCAGACCGCGGGCGTCCTCGTCGCCTCCGCCGGGCTGGGCGGGGCCGCCCTGTGGGGCATGCGCGGCCGCAGCAAGGACTGGCCGGCGGTGGGCGCGGCCGTGGGCACCGGGCTGACCATCGCGGCGTACACCGTGGTCGACGGGGTCGGCGTCCGCGCGTCCGGCACCGCCCTGGGCTACGTCGCCTGGCTCCTGCTCATCCAGGGCGTCCTGCTCGTGTGCTGCGCCCTCGCGGTGCGCCGCGCCGCGCTCCCCGCGCAGCTGCGCCCGGTCGCCGCCCGCGGGCTGCTCGGCGGGGCACTGTCCATGTCCGCGTACGGCCTCGTCCTGTGGGCCCAGACGCGGGGCGCCCTCGCGCCGATCGCCGCCCTCCGGGAGACCTCCATCATCGCGGGGGCGGTCATCGGGGCGGTCTTCTTCAAGGAGCGGCTGGGGCGCCCGCGCATCGTCGCGGCGCTTGTGGTCGTGGCAGGGATCGGGCTCATGCTTCACGTGTGACGGCGCGTTCGTCTGTGGCCCGGTGGTTGTGCGCGGGTGCGTTGCGCCTGTCTCTTATACAACTCTTGCGCGCCCGCCGATAAGGCGCGCGGAGTCGCTGGGGGGCCGCATCGTATATAAAAAAAACAACAAGACACAATACAGAGAAAAGAAACAAAGATATCAAG
>NZ_JARAVK010000189.1:0-18251 GCF_033792765.1 Streptomyces sp. PA03-6a
CAGTCAGCCCGCCACCCTGCGCGTACCTCATGACCGTGGTGTACCGCGACGATCACCACCTGTCAGCACCCCACGACATCACGCATTACAAGTCAGTAGAGCGAGGCTGCCCTTGATACTGAACTACACCAGCCGCGGTTTCCGGCTCAAGAACGGGCACGTGCACCTGGCCGGCAGCATCGTGCTGACGGTGGTGTGGTCGCGAGCGGGACCTGCCGTCCGCACCATCGTCGGTACGCGTGTACCGGGACAGCCTCGGCCACTGGCACGCCTCGTTCGGCGTCCCCGCCCAAGTGCACTCCCCCGCCTCTGGCTCCGTGATCGGTATCCACTGCGGTGTCCCTGAGACCGCCACCACAACGACGCCCGCGACCTCCCGCACGCCCAGCACGACAGGACCGCCCCGCAGCGCTCCGCGCGCCGCCAGCGGCCACCGCCAAGGCCAAGCACCAGACGGCTACGCTGCACAAGAAGGTGGCGCGGCGGCGGCAGGACACCACCTGTAAGTGGCCCAAGCCCCTCATCACCGACCCCGACGCCATCACGGTCGAGGACTGCCGGCCGAAACACCTCAGCCGAACCACCATGGCCTGGAAGACGGCCGACGCCGCGATAGGCGCCACCAAGACGGCCCTGATCGAAACGGGCCGCAAGCACGGGATGCACATCCGCCTCGCGCACCCCGCACACCACCACGGACTGCACGTCGTGCCGAGCAAGAGCCAAGTCCCACTCCCACTCTCCGAACGTACCTGCACCTGCACCTGCACCTGCACCTGCACCACATGCGAACCCCTCTCCCCCAGAGACAAGAACTCCGCCCACGTGATGCTGGTCCAGGCAGGTCTCAACCCAGCTGATGCCGACCGTGCAAGAACTGCTGGACCGCTGCTCCCCAGCCAATCTGAGCCAGGAATCCCCATCTCCTAGGGCGGGGAGAATGTCAAACACGGCACGCCGGCCCAGATCAACTCATCCGTGCACTCCGAAGGGGCATCCGAAAGATCCAGTACCGCAGCAACCTGATCGACGGACGCCTCACCGAAACCAGATGCAGCCCAACGACACGCCTACAGGCTCAGTAGCAGGTCCAGCAGCATCTTGTGCCCGGCAACCTTGGCACTGGGATCGGATCAGCTCTGCGACCCGGGGCGGCCGGTAGCTGCCGCCGGCTACAGCGGCACATACAAGGACAAGACACTGCCGCAGCCGGCGGCCCTTGGTGGTCTGGCCGAACAGCACCAGTGTCACCGCCAATGTGACCAGCAGAATCCCGCTGACTGGGTGTATCAGCTCGGTTTGGCGATGACGCGTAGTTGCACTGCCTGACTAGCCCTTCGCCGCCTTCAGTCTCTGAGCCGCTGTGTCTCCGCGTCGACCTACCGGTACGACACCCGTCGCGGCACCAAGGCCGTACTCGGGCATGTCGACGTACACCGACTCATAGGAGCCTGCCGACACGATGAACGTCTCATGCCAGATACCCACATGCCCCCTTCCCGCACGTGCCCGTCGATTGAACGCCGTCCAAGCGGGCCTGTGCTCCGCATCTTGCTGGTGAGCGTAGGCAAGGAGCTGTTCCTTGTCCGCCCAGTACTGGACGACGTAGAAGTCTCGCGGGCTGCCGAAAAGCAGCTTGTACCCAAGAAGACCGCTGCTCTTCTCCTGTGACAGCTCGCGCAACATCTTCGGCATCGACATGAACGCAGGCACCCAACTGGACAGTGCCCGCAACCGGTTGATTCGTAGCCCGATATGGAAGACGACGAGGCCATCTTCGATAGCAGCGGTGCTACGACCCGGCAACACTTTTGCAGACATAATTTTCCTCTGTTGGTTGAAATTGACACTGCCATGTGGGCAGGTCTGTCCCCTCGCCGACAGCCGTCCGACTGACCTGTGTGCCCACGGGGCCACTACGACCCGGAGGCCCGGAGCGGTTCGTGACCAGGCGCTGCCTGCGCAATGGGCGGTACTACGTCTTCTTTTCTCTGGTGCGTCGTGCCTGGCTGTGCGGATGAGGTTCCAGCGAGCCAACGTGCGCATGGAGAAGTTCTCGCGACGGCAAGTGTCCACAGACCCAGGAAGTGGTCGCACTCAGCTAAGTGCTCTGCCGGTACAGGGGGGCGGTGTGGGACGACGCGAACGCGGTGGCACGGCGGGCCGGGCCGGGCTGCAGCCGGCTTGAACCCGGCTGCAGCCGCTACGCGCACGGCTGATGGCCGCCCACGAATCGGTCTCCAAGACGCAGCGACCCGGATCCTGCGCCACTTCGTGAGACGTGATGCCACATTCCACAGCAGTGCATGAGCGGTTGGGAAGGTTCATGCCGTTCAGCGACCGCGCTGCGCGTCGGCCGCCCGACTTGCCCCTGCGCTGCTGCGACGACTCAGGTCACGGGCCTGTGGGCGAGGGAACGGGACTTCGAACGGAAGACCCAGAAGTGGATCACCAGCCCGATACCCCATCCCAGAATCGACCACAGAGGCCAGAAGAAGCGGTCCGGTGTGAGGAGCCACCACAGCAATACTTGCGCCAGATTGGCAATGCCGTACCACAACAGGTGGAACCGCAGGGCCCAGGTCATGGCCTTCAAGCTTTTGTGCATTTTGTCCCCCAAGGTTGGGTTGGTGCACTTGCAATACACGGAAATGTCACTGCGGCTGTCCCTGCTCCTGCGCTGCCGCCTTGATGAGAGCCACCGTCGCGCCCGGCCGAGAGACGAACACCATGTGAGAGGCACCCTCGACAACCTGGACCTTGGCACCGGAGCGCTGGGCCATGAACTCCTGCGTCGCAGGCGGAATGATCCTGTCGGATCCGCTGATCAGGTTGTAGCTCGGAATCGTGTGCCACGCCTGCGGACCGGCGGCCGGCTCGCCCAGGGCGGCTCCGGTGGCCGGGCGTTGCGTGATCGAGTAGAGGACGGCCTCTTCAGCCGACACATCCCCCGCAAAGTGGGGGTGAAAGACCTTCGGGTCGATGTACAGGTCGACCTGTCCATCGGGGAGTGGCACAGGCTTGAGAGACTCACCCACGGTGCTGCCCGGAAACTTCTCGACCAGCGCCTGCGCGCTCTCACCAGTCTCTGGCACGAACGCCGCCAGATAGACCAGTGCCCTAACGTTCGCGTTCCCCGCAGCGGCGCCGGAGATGACTGCTCCGCCGTAGGAGTGCCCGACCAACACGATCGGCCCCTCGATGCTGTCCAGCAGCGCCCTCACGTGCGCCGCGTCGAAGGCGAGACCCCGAAGCGGATTCGGCGCGGCAACCACTGAATAGCCATCGGCGACAAGCCGCTTTGCCACCGTGTTGAAACCGCTGCTGTCAGCAAAGGCTCCGTGTACGAGCACGATCGTCGGATTCCCGCTCACCATGGACCAATCTCTCCTTCTGATGACGGCCGACAAGGACCGGAGTGGGTGTCGGGTTCTCCCGCACCGTCCAGCTGACGGCCACTTCTTCGAACCGCGCTTGCGGGGAACGTCCGCCGGCGCGGCGTCGACCGCCGGAGGTGTCCGGACACGTCGGTCGACGAACCGGGAGCGTGACCGCGGCGGCCGTGGTGGGTTTGCGGATGAACTCAGCCAAGTACGCCGCGGCTCCACACCCTCACGCTCGACGCAAAGCTATGCCGTCACACTGGACAGGAATTGAATGAGACCGGGACCTGGTTCCGGGTGGCCTTCACTGATCATTCAGTCGTCGTCAAGCCGGTTCGGACAATCTGAGCGCCTCGGAGGACAGACGACTGGGGGTGGCCGATGGTGTCGGACGAGGAAGCCGATGTGGTGGTGATCGGGTCGGGTATGGGCGGGCTCGCGGCTGCGCGCACGATCGCGCAGTTCGGCGGGAAGCGTGTTCTCGTCCTCGAACAGCACTACACGCTCGGTGGGATGACGCACGAGTTCTCCCGCGCCGGGCGATACCGGTTCGGTACCGGGCTGCATTACATGAGCGCGAGTGCCGGCCCGTTCCTCGGGTTCATGACGGACGGAAGGGCGCAGCTCTCGCCCCTGCCGGACGAGTACGACGCACTGCACTACCCGGGGTTCGATTTCGCCGTCCCCGCCACGAAGGAACGGTTCCGTGAGGTTCTGAGGGAACGGTTCCCCGCCGAGTCCGACGCGATCGACCGATTCTTCCGGACCATGCGCTGGGCCATGGTCGGGCTGATCGCGCGCAACGTCTTCGCATCGTTCCCCGCCGGCATACGAAAAGCGGGTGCGCCCATCGTCGAGCGGCTCTTCCCGTCGACGTTCCGATCGTTGCGGGGACAGGTTTCCCGCAGCTTCCGCGATCCGCATCTGCGGGCCGTTATGGCCGCGCGATGGGGGCTCTACGGCACTCCGCCAGCGTCGAGCGCATTCGGCTATCACGCAGCGGTCCCGCTGACATTCTTCATGGAAGGCACCGCACATCCCGTGGGCGGCCCGCAGGAGCTCAACCGGGTCGTTTTGGAGATCCTGCGGCGGTACGGCGTGGTGCTGCGCTCCCGGCAGACAGTCCATGAGGTCGTCGTCGAGGGCGGCAAGGTGATCGGGGTCGACGTCGAGGACACCGCCACCGGCCGCCGCTACCGCATCCGGACGGACACCGTTGTCTCAGCGGCCGGAGTGCGCAACACGTACGCCCTGATCGGGAAGAGCCACGAACTGGCGGATCTGCTCGAGGAACGGTCGGCGGTCATGTTGTTCCTCGGCCTGGACCGGTCGCCGGCCGAGTTCGGGTTGCGTGGCGAGAACCACTGGTTCATGCCGGATCTCGACGAGCACGGCAGCATTTGTCGCCTGCCGGGGGAAGGCACGCTGTACGTCTCGTTCGCCTCGCTCAACAACCCGGCCGCCCGGTTCCACACAGTGGAGTTGCTGGAACTCGTCGATCCGAAGGTCGTCGACCAGTGGCGCGGCACGCCCGAGAACGAGCGGCCGGACAGCTACCGGAAGTTCAAGGACGAGTTGACCAGCCGGCTGATCGGCCGCCTGGAGGAACGCTGGCCCGGCTTCCGGGAGACGATCGCATTCGCCGAACTGGCGACGCCTCTGTCGTTCGAGACGTATCAGCACAGCGTGCAGGGATCCTTCTACGGACTCGCAGCGACTCCCCAGCGATTGCGCTCGGCGCGAGCGGGATGCCGTACTCCGGTCAAGGGCCTCTTCGTGGCCGGGCAGGACGCCTGGGGGTCCGGCGTGGTGGGGGCGCTGGCGGGCGGGCTGATGGCGGCGAACGCGGTCCTGAAACCGCGGCAGCTCGGGACGATGTGGCAGGCTATCCGTTCCGGCGGACGGACCCGTGATTCGGCCACCCCCTGGGAGGGCTACCTGCGTGTGGCCGGCATCGAGGTGCTGACCCCAACCGTCCGCAGGATCCGCTTCGAACCCCTGGTCGGGGACACAATGCCGTTCTCGTTCGCCGCCGGGCAGTACGTGAAGGTCGACCTGCCCGTCGCCATCGAGCCGATCGAACGGTCGTACTCAATCTGCAGCAGTCCTGGGGAGAGCGGCTTCGTCGAGATCGCTGTGAAGCACGAGCCGGACGGGCTGGGTTCGGGATTCCTGCATGAGGAGCTGGAGGTCGGGCTGGCATTGCGGGTCAGCGGCCCGCACGGCGAGTTCACCTGGGATCCGGGCAGCGAGGTGGGCACACTCCTGCTCATCGCCGGGGGCGTCGGGATCACCCCGCTGATGAGTGTCCTGCTCGCGGCCGCCGACGCCGGTCACACGGGCCGGATCGTCCTGCTGGCAAGTTTCCGGACTGAGGACGAAGTGGTGTTCGGGCTGGAGATCGAGTCGCTGCGGTCCCGGCTGCCGGGGCTGGAAGTATCGATCTTCACGACCGGCCGGAAACAGCGGATCGGTCTCGACGAGTTGCTGCCCCACGCAGGCCCGACGACCCGCGTGCACCTATGCGGGCCGGCGCCCATGATGCAGGACCTAATCGGTCACCTGAGAGAACTGGGGGTGCCGCGAGAGGCCATCCGAACTGAAGCGTTCGTGTCAGGCCGGAGCAAGGAGACCCGCCAGGAGAAGGCGCACGCCATCGCCGTCGCCGCCGCGGCGGCCGGCGTCACCGAATTCGTGATCGGCACGGTGGGCGACGCCCCAGCGTTCCCCTGCAGCCCCGGGCAGTCGGTCCTTGACGCCGCCAACGCCGTCGGCGTCGCGTTGCCCCAGTCGTGCGGCGAAGGCGCTTGCGGTACCTGTCGGGTGCAGGTGCTCTCCGGCGCCTACGAGACCGACGACCGAGGGATGTTCTCCGCCGACGAGTTGGCGGCGGGCTGGCGGCTTGCCTGCCAGACACTGCCCACCGAGGACCTGGTGATCGGCCAGTAGGACGGGCCGTGCCGCGGTTACTGTCCGCGCCATCCCGTCGACAGCACCACGGACAACGGCATCTGACTCCAGCCTGTCCGGTCCAGTGCCGTCCGGCGCGTTGCCCGGCTGAAGAACCTGCCGCGATTACTGCAGTCACCCCTGGCCGTTCGCTTGGCCCTTCCGGCCGGCAATGGGCATTAGTCGCTGTCCCTGACGCGTGACTTCGGTCACCACGGACAGCGAACGGCAGCGAGGGCGACCCGGGACTGGGAAATGGAAAAGGGAATGGTCTCCTCCGACGCATCTCTGCGAATGCAGGTTCTCGGTCCGTTGCGGGTCTGGCGAGACGGTGTGGAACTGGACGCCGGTCCTCCACAGCAGGCGTATGTGCTCGCCGTTCTCCTCGCCCGTGCGGGCGAGCCGGTCAGCATCAGCGAGTTGGTGGACCTGATCTGGGCCGAGGACGTCCCGGCCTCGGCGGTCAACATCCTCCAGAAGTACGTCGGTGCGCTGCGGCGGCTGCTCGAGCCGGCGTTGGCCGCGCGTGAACCCGGCTCGTACCTACAGCGTCGCGGTAGCGCGTACCTGTTCGAAGCTGCCCCTGGGACACTGGACGTCGTCAGGTTCCGTGAGCTGGTCGACGCGGCTGAGGGCGGCGTCGCAGAGCAGCGGCCCGCTGCAGCACTCGACGGGTACTTGGAAGCCGTGGGGCTCTGGCAGGGCTCGGCCGGCGACGGGGTCGCCTACGGCTCGACCGGTATGGCGATCTTCGCTGGGCTGGACGACGAATTCCACCACGCCTGCGTGGCGGCAGCCGAGTTGGCGACAAGGCTCGGCCGGCCCGAACGTGTGCTCCAGTCCTTGCACATGGCCGCCCGGATGGCGCCGTTGCACGAGAAAGTGCAGGCGAGTCTCATCACCGCCCTGGCTGCCGCCGGCCAGCCAGCCGATGCGCTGTCGGTGTTTCGGACCGTCCGCGCCCGGCTGGCCGAGGAACTGGGCGTCGCCCCCGGCCCGGCGCTGGTGGCCGCTCACCTGCGTGTGTTGGAACGGGCACCGGCTGAGGAAATACCGAATGAACAGTTGGCGGCACCCACCACCAGGGCGTCGACTGTCGACTGCCTGGTCGGCCGGGCCGAGGAACTCGCGTTGGCGCGACATGCGGTGGAATCGGCACTCGCCGGATCGACGGGGTTTGTGATCGTCGAAGGAGAACCCGGAGTGGGCAAGACCCGCCTGCTTGAAGCGGCCGGCGCCGTGGCAAACCGGCATGGCGCGCTCGTTGTCTGGGGCCGCTGCTTGGAAGGAGACGGCACGCCGTCGATGTGGCCGTGGGCGCAGGTCGTCGGCGCGCTCCTGAACGACGTGCCGGCCGCAGAGCAGGGGGAATGGCAGGCGGGCGAACTCGGCCGTCTCGTAACGCCGCGCGGCAGCGGCCACACGACGTCAGCCCTGCCGGACAGCGGCGTCCAGTTCCGCTTCTTCGAGCAGGCTGTCGCGCTCATCCGTCAGGTATCGGCGCGGCGACCTGTGGTGCTCCTCGTCGACGACTTCAGTGGGCCGATGCCGCCTCGCTGGATCTGCTCGGTCACCTGATGGCTCGGCTGCCGGGCGGCATCGCCGTGATCGGGGCGCTCCGCGACCGTGCGCCCGCGCCGAGTTCGGAACTGGGGCGGATGCTTGCCGCAGCAAGTCGGCTGCCCTGTCACCGCAGGATCCCGCTAGGCCCACTCGGCCCGGCCGAGGTGGCCGAACTCGTCCGCCGTGAGACCGGGCAGGACCCGGGCCCGGTTGCCACCCGCCTCATCCACACCCGCAGCGGTGGCAACCCCTTTTTCGTCCGCGAGCTGTCCCGGTTTCTCGCCGATGGCGATGTCCTCACGGAAGCCACCGCGGCCCAGACCGCGGTACCGGCCACCGTCCGAAACGTCGTTCGCGACCGGATGACCGGACTGGGTACTGACGCCAGGAGCCTGTTGCAGATCGCAGCGCTGATCGGCCGTACCGTCGACCTGGCTCTCCTTGCCCGCGCCGCCGGTGTGGACCACCAGACGTGTCTGGAACGCCTGGAAGCGTGCGAAGGGCTGGGCCTGCTCGAACCTTCGCCCGGCGACCCTTACTCATTCGGATTTCCGCACGACCTGGTCCGCGAATCGGTGGTCGAGACCATATCGCCGCCGTGCGCGGCCCGGCTCCATCTGCTGGTCGCCGACGCCCTGGAGCACAGGGCGGCGGACACCGAACTGGTGGCTGAGCGCCTCGCCCACCACCTGTGGTCTGCCGGGCCGCTCGCGGATCCGGCCCGAACCGCGACCGCGCTCATCCGGGCCGGCCGCTGCGCCGCAGCTAAGCTGGCGCTCGAGGCAGCCGCGCGGCAGCTTCACGCGGCCGCGCAGGTGGCACGGTCAGCGGGCCTGGCGGAGCTGGAGCTGGCCGGCCTGTCGCTGTTCACCGCGGTGGACGGCATGCGGGCAGGATACGTGGGCTCGGCGGTCGATCTGCTGGAGCGGGCCGAACACCTCTCCCGTGGACTCCACCAGGAACGGGAGGCCGCCGACTTCCTCTTCTCCCGCTGGGCCGCGTACGCCCAGGGCATACAGCTGGACCGCGCAGGCCGGTTGGCCCGCCAGTTGCTGGCGCAGGGGGAGGCGTCCGACGACTCTGCCGTGCGTGCCTACGGCTCGTATGCCTGGGGCATCCACCAGTGGGGTGCCGGCAACATCGGAGAAGCGTTCCGGTACCTGAGCCGGACCGACTGGACCGTTTTGGACGACCTGGCCCATCGTGAGGAAAACCCACTCCGGCGCGATCTGCGACTGCTCGCGGCCGGGATGCTCGCGATGACGACCGCATTGCATGGCGACGTCAACGCGGCATTGGCTCAGCTCGCCACGATGGAGGCCGCCGCGGGAAGCGACTCCTACGCGATCACGGTCTGGGCGGTGTACTCCGCAAGAGTCGCCGCTTTGATCGGCGACCCGGCGCGGGCGCTGCGCTCGGCCGAGTGCGGGATTGCCGTGGACCCCACGTTCTCGTTCGGCTTCCTCGGCAGCTACCAACGCCTGGCCCGCTACTGGGCGCGTGCCGTGACCGGCGAGGCCGCGGCTGGCGCAGCCACAGAGGCGCAGGATCTGATCGTCGCGTCGCTCTCCGACCCGCCACGCTCGGGCCTGGCCACTTGGTACGGGCTCCTCGGCGAGATGTGGCTGGCAGCGGGAAAGTTGGACGAGGCCGACGCGGCACTCGACCGGGCGGACTGGGCCGTCGCAACGTACGGCCAGCGCTACGCCGAAAGCCTGCTGCTTCTGCTCCGGGCACAAGTGTTGCAGGCACGCGGCGAGCCGGTCGCCGCCGTTCGGGCCGTTGCCGAGCGGGCGCACGCACTGTCCGTTGAGCGCGAGGCCCACCTGTTCACGCGCCGTGCCGAGGAACTGTTGGCCGAGCTTGCGGACGGCACATCCCTCTGACATCCGCGTTCAGGCCGCCCACCGCCAGCGGGCGGCCTGAAGGCGTACTCCGGATGCCGCGGCCGGACACCCGGATGTCCGAGCGCTACGAAGCGACGATCCGCAACGCCGCAATCGCCGGCAGACACCTTGTCGTCATCACGGCTGGGCAGTTGACTGTGCCCGACCGGGGACCGGCACGTCGAAGCAGTTCAGCACCATCGCGATGAGGCAGTAGCTGCCGATGAGGAACACCAGCTCGCCGACCCCGTCATGGCCCAGCAACTGCGTGGCCCGGTCATATGTGGAGTCCGGCAGTATGCGCCCGGAGGTCAACGCCATCGCGACATCGTGGGCGACGGCCTGTTCGTCGCTCAGCCCGGAGGGCCGCCCGCCCGCCGCCAGGGTCGCGACCTGCGCCGCCGCAAGGCCGACCTCGTCTGCCGTCCGCTCGTGTGCGTACAGCATGTACCGGGCGCCGTAGGCGGCGCCGACGGAGAGGATCGCCACCTCGCGAACGATGGGGTCGAGGTGAGCCTCGGCCGCGACCGCCCGCTGCAGAAACAAAGCCGGAACCCCGAACGTGGGGAAGTGCAACATCGCCGCGAACGGCCCGACCAGAGCGCCATCGTCGTCGAGGATGACGACGCGGCCCTGCTCCTCGGTGACGAGGCTGGCGATGCCATCATGCACCTCGCGGAGTCGGGGGTTGAGCTCATCGGGCGGGATGGGTCGAATACGCATACGATGCTCCTTCTCAGAGTCCGTCGGTGTACTGGCCGTCGATGAGTACGAAAGCGACCCGGCAGTTCGCGGCCGACCGGTTTGTCCATGCGTGGTTGGTGCCGCGCTGAATCACGATGTCTCCGGTGCGGACGACGGTCTCGCCCTCGTCGAGGACCAGCGTGAGCTCGCCCTCGACGACGATCCCGTAGTCGATCGTCTGGGTGCGGTGCATCAACGGATGCGGGGCGCCGGCGACGGACCGTGCCGCGTCGGCACCGCCCATCTCCACGAACTTCGCGGCCGCCTCGGCCCCCGTCAGGTTCCGGATCCGGTCGTCCTCCGGAGGGAAGTCGATCACCCGGATACGAGTGCCACGCTCGGGAGGTCCGAGCACCAGACCGTCCTCCGCCGGCTCACCCGACTGCCGGTCGATGACGGCCGGCGTCTGGCGTGTGTTCCACACCTCGTAGAAGATCGGGCCACCAGGCCCGCCGATCTCCACCACGCGAGTCGGCGGCGCGTCCTGCGTGATCACCGCACGGTCGGAGGTGTCATGGCCGGTCACGATTCTCCGGAACGGTTGCAATGGGATCATAGGGTAAGTCCTGCTCTTCTCGATCGATTTGGACATTCCTGGTCATCGCGTCAATGAGGTAAGCGGCCCGGCGGGCATGGACGCCGCCGCGCACCGAAAGACTGGCACCCGACACTTGACGTGGAGTTGACCGTCTGTGGACGTGCCCCGGTATCCGTAAAGTCCGCCTCGGCGCGCACGCCCGACGAGCAGGGCGCCGGGCTTACGACGACCGAATGCTCAGCTGGCGGCGTGACGCGGGCAGCGTGTCCGTCTGGACGACCACCGGCCATCTCAAGGGCTTGCGGTTTGTCGGCAGCTGGATCGCCCGATCGTGCAGACGCCGCTCTCGACCGGGCGGACTCGACCATCGACACGTACGGCCAGTGCTACGCCGAAAGCCTGCTGCCTCTGGTGCGGGCGGGTGTTGCAGGCGCGCGGCAAGCCGGTCGCCGCCGTTCGGGCCGTTGCCGAGCGGGCGCACACCCTGTCTGTTGAGCGCGAGGCCTACCTGCCTGTTCGCCCGCCGCGCCGAAGAACTGTTGGCCGAGACTGCGGACGGCACATCCCGCTGACATCCGTGTTCACGACGTCGACCGCCGGTGAGCGAGACCGGCTCGCGCAAACGGCACGGCAGACCCGCGTACCCGGCGAGGACTGCACAGCGTCTGGACGCGCTACCCCGACGCGCGCCGGGGCAGCGTCCGGGGCACGTTACAAACCCGGCCTGCGCTCATTCACCATCAATTCACAGCAGCTCGCCAACCTCGACAAGGCAGCGAAGCCCCTGGCAAAAGCCAAGGCGCATGCGCCACGCAAGCGGCGTGATGGTGACCGAAGCAGCTTCGGCGCGGTGCGGCCTGGGACGAAACTCCCTCTGGAACTGCGCTGCTCCGCACATCGCATGTGGACCGGCCACGGGCCGCCGATGCATTAGTGCCCGCCGATCGGTAACCCGCAGCCACCGTGCCAGTTCGAGCGTTTGTTCGCAGATGATAACGTTGTCGGGAATCTGGTTGCGCCGCGACCGTGCCGCTTGGCGGTCGCTTCGGCGGTGGGATCAGGCCTCGGACCAGCAGTGAAGCCGGGGTACGCTGCAGCCGATGTGGTCGGCCTGTGCGTAGGGGTAGGGGTAGGCATGACTTCCTCCGGCGGACATTTGCGTCTGCAGATTCTTGGTCCGTTGCGGATCTGGCGGGACGGTGTCGAACTTGACGCCGGGCCTCGGCAGCAGGCGTTCCTGCTTGCGGTTCTGCTGGCCCGCGTGGGCAGGCCGGTCAGTACGAGCGAGTTGGTCGATCTGATCTGGGCCGAGGACGTCCCGGCGTCGGCTGTGAACATTGTCCAGAAGTACGTCGGCGCGTTGCGGCGGCTGCTCGAGCCTGCGCGGCCCGTTCGCGAAGCCGGCTCGTTCCTCCACCGGCGTGGCCATTCCTACCTTTTCTCCGTCGGGCCCGACACGCTGGACCTTGTTGCCTTCCGGGAACTCGTCGATGCCGCCAGGGCCGCGCTGACCCGGCGCGATCGAGAGGTGGCCCTCGATCACTTTGTCGGTGCGATCGGGCTTTGGCACGGCTCGGCGGGTGACGGTATCGCCGACGGGATGAACGCCACGACGGTCTTCGCCGCACTCGACAACGAGTTCTACGACGCGTGCACGGCGGCGGCGGAGCTCGCGGTGTCGCTGGGCCGGCCGGAGCGGGTGCTTGCGGCTTTGCAACGGGCCGCATCGATGGCCCCGTTCAACGAACCCGTGCTGGCCGCTCTCGTCGGTGTTCTCGGCGCTGGTGGGCGTCAGGCGGAGGCGCTGTCGGTGGTCCGTCAGGCCCGCGACCGGTTCGCCGAGGAGCTCGGCATCGATCCGGGTCGGGCGCTGGAGGACGCACAGCGGCGGATTCTCACGCAGTCCCAGGCGCCACCGCCTGTGCGGGAGGCGCATGAGGAGGCCGTGCCGCCCGCGGGCGCAACCTTGATCGGCCGGACCGAGGAACTCGCCACGCTGCGGCGCATCGTGGAGCGCGCCCTCGCCGGCGACACCGCGATCGGCGTTGTCGAAGGCGAACCGGGCGCAGGCAAGACCCGGTTGCTGGAGGAGGCCGCCGCCGTGGCGGGCCGGCTGGGTGCACTCACCGTCTGGGGCTCCTGCCTGGAGGGCGACGGGACTCCGGCGATGTGGCCATGGGAACAGGCACTGAACCAGATCGTCCACAGCCTGCCCGCTCCAGACAGCCAACAATGGCTCACCGGCGAGCTGCGAAACCTCCTTACAGCTCGGGACGACACAATCCGGGAACTACCTGACGGCAACGCCCAGTTCCGGTTGTTCGAACAGGTCGTCGCCCTGGTCGGGCACGCTTCGGCCCGGCGGCCGATCCTCCTGATCCTTGATGATCTCCAGTGGGCCGATGCGACGTCGCTGCAGTTGTTGGATCACCTGGCGGGGCGGCTGCCCCGTGGCACGGCTGTCATCGGTGCGCTGCGTGACCGGGCACCCGCAGTTGGTCCGGTCTTGTCCCGGGTGCTGGCCGCTGCCAGCCGGCGTCCCGGTCACCGCAGGTTCCGCCTCGGCCCGCTCGGTCTGGCGGACGTGACCGAGCTGATCCGCCATGAGGCCGGTCAGGATCCCGGCGAGGCCGTCGCCCGCGCCATCCACGCCCGTACCTCCGGCAACCCTTTCTTCGTCCGCGAGTTGTCCCGGCTCCTGAGCGGGGGCGGCGCGCTCGGCGACGGCGACACGTCCGCATCGGCCGGGGTCCCCTCCACCGTCCACGACGTCGTCCGCGGCCGGATGGCCGGCCTCGACGACGGCGCCCGCGACCTGCTGCAGGTGGCCGCGCTCATCGGCCGCGACGTCGACCTCAGGCTGCTCTCCCGCGCCACCGGTGTGGACGTCGCGGACTGTCTCCATCGTCTGGAACCGCTGCATACTCTCGGGCTGCTCGAGCCCGGGCCGCAAGGCCCGTCCTCGCTCCGCTTCGCGCACGACCTGGTGCGCGAGTCGGTCTCCGGGACCGCAACGAACAAGCAGGCCACCCACATGCATCTGCGTGTGGCGGACGCGCTCGAACAGATCCATGCCGACGACGAGGACGTCGCCGAACGCCTCGCCTACCACCTGTGGGCCGCCGGCCCCCTCGCCGAACCCGGTCGCGCCGCGCAGGCACTCATCCGCGCCGGACGCCGCGCCGCAGCCAAACTCGCCTTCGAGTCCGCCAGCCGGCAGTTGCGCTCCGCCGTGCAGCTCACCCGGGCCTCCGGCCTCATGGAACTGGAGTTCTCCGCCCTCACACTGCTCGCCATCGTCGTCAGACGACAGTCCGGGTACGACGCATCGACATTCGATCTGCTGGAGCGGGCCGAATACCTGGCCCGCACCCTCGGCCGGGATGCGGAGGCCGCCGACTTCCTCTTCATCCGTCTCATGGGTGCCTACACCTCCATCGAGAACGGTCGTGGGCAGTTGGCCCGCCGCATGCACGAGCTCGGTCAGGTGTCTCCCGATCCGGCCGTCCGACGCTACGGCCAGCAGGCCTGGGGCCTGCACCAGTGGGACATCGGCAACATCGGCGAGGCATACCGGTCTTTCAACAAAGAGGATGTCGCCACTGCTGGCGGCAGCTTCGCCCCAGACGAAGAGACACCGCTCCGCCAGGACGGCAGCATTCCCGGGGAGGGGCCCGGCTGGCGGGCAGTGATGACCGCGCTGCACGGTGATGTCGAGGCGGCGCTGGCCTTCGTCAACACCTGGGACACCCCGGGCGACCCGTACGCGGCCTCAGTCTGGGTCTACTACACGACCATGATCGCCTCCATGGCTGGCGACGCCGAAACGGCACGGCGAGCCGGCGAGCGGTGGGCCGCCGCCGGCCTCGCCCGTCTCCGCGCCCAGATCGACCACTACATCCGGCAATGCTGGTGCTGGGCACGCGCCCTCACAGGCGAGGATCCGGCCGGAGCCGCAGCCGAGGCCGAGGAGCTCCTGGCCGCCAACCTGCTCCATCCGCCGCAATGGGGCATCGCGTACCACTACGGACTGATCGCCGAGATGTGGCTGGCAGCGGGATTGCCGGACCGGGCCGACGCGGCTCTCGACCGAGCCGACCAGGCGATGTGGGACTACGGCCAGCGTTACGCCGAAGGGCTGCTCCTGCTGCTCAAAGCGCGCCTGCTGCAGGCGCGCGGTGCAGCCCCCGCCGCTGTCCGGGCCGCCGCCGAACAGGCCTACACGCAATCCACTGCATCCGAGGCGCACCTGTTCGCACGCCGCGCCGAACGGCTCCTCCCACGACCTGGAGGCAACGCATGAACGCGGGCCCTGACGAACAGAGCGCGCTGACGGCCCTGGCCCGTGGGCTCTCGGCGCCGAAGGGCTTCGTCGACGCCAGCCTGGCCGCCCCTCCCCCCGGAACCATCAGGTTGCTGGGTGGCATCCCTGCGCCTGAGGCTTTGCCGGTCGAGGCGATCGGCCGGGCATCGGCGCAGCTGTGGCAGGATCCCGACGCCGCGGCCGCGTGCCTGCAGTATGCGCCAGCGCGCGGATCCGCCGCGCTGTGCGACTGGATTGCGAAACGGGAGGGCGTCGACCCGAGCCGCATCGTGGTGACGAACGGTGGCATGCACGGCCTCGCGTTGACGGCGCTGACCGTGGTCGAGCGCGGTGCCACCGTCGCGGTGGACGATCCGGTGTTCCCCGGTTTCCTGTGGGCTCTGGAGGTATCGACGACCCGGACCCTTCCGGTACCGGTCGTGGCCGACGGCTTCGATGTCGAATACCTCGCCGGACGGCTCGCCACCGGCGCCAGGATCGCCGCAGCCTACACTGTGCCCGACTTCCACAACCCCGCCCAGGTCAGTCTCTCGGCGCCGAAGCGGCAGGCACTGATCGAGCTCGCCGAGCGGTACGGCTTCTACGTGATCGTCGACAATCCGTACCGCGAACTGCGTTTCGGCGGCCAGGACCAGGGCGTCGCGGTCTTCAACCAGTCGGATCGGGCGATCCACGTCAACACCTTCACCAAGACCCTTGGCCCCGGCTGGCGCGTGGGCTGGCTGGTGTTGCCAGACCACCTCGTGGACCCGGTGATCCGGCTGCGCAACCGCCTCGACGTACACACATCCCCGGTGACCCAGGCGATCATCGAACGGCTGCTCACCGACGGCGCCCAGTTCTTTGACCGGATCGTGCGCGGCGCCACCGCGCTGTACCAAGAACGTGCCGGCGTGCTGGTCGACGCCCTACAGGAACAACTCCCGGGCGCCTTCGACATCGTGGCTCCCGAAGGCGGGCTGTTCCTCTGGCCGCGGCTCACCGACGACGGCGTGAACCCCGCGGCGCTGTTCCAGCGGGCAGCTGCCCACGGCGTGATGTACCAGCCGGGCGAGTTCTTCGCGGCGGACCCCCGACGACGGTCTTCGGCCCGGCACCTGCGGTTCGCCTACAGCGACCGCACTCCGGAAGAACTACGGGAAGCCGTACGCCGGTTGGCCCTGGCCTTCTGAGGACGCATGCGAGCAACGACAGTCCCCTGTGGTGAATTCTCGGAAGGCGGCTCATGACCAACGTTCGGCTCCCCCTGCGCGCACTCATCCCGTTCGCCGCCGGTTCGATCGGCATGGGCGTCTGGGTCACCGTGCCGGGTATCTTCCTGCTGTACTTCCTGACCGACGTCCTGGCCGTGCCACCGCAAGTGGCTGGCCTCGCGCTGCTGCTGCCGAATGTCGCCGATATCGTGGTGCACCCGTGGGTGGGCCGGATCTCCGATACCGCCCTGGCCCGCGGCGGCCACCGGCGGCACCTGATGTTGACCGGGTGCGTCGTGGTGCTCGCCTTCGTGACCTTGTTCGCCGTGCCGTCGGACCTGCACGGGACAACCGCAGCGATATGGGTCGCGGTGGCGCTGGTCGCCGGGAACCTGCTCTACTCGTGCTATCAGGTTTCCTACCTCGCCACACCGGCCGACCTGGGCATCGGCTACCACGAGCGGACACGCCTCATGGGCTACCGCAATGTCGTGATCACCGTGAGCGTCCTGCTCGCCGGCGTAGCCGCACCGGTGGTCGCCGGCAACGATCCGGGCGTCGGCGATTACACGAGAATGGCCCTGCTACTTGGCGCGGTCATGCTGGCGGCGATGCTGGTCGGCATCACCGGCGTCGCCCGCCTCAACCAGGCTGCACCGGGCACCCCAGCCGAGCCGGGCCACCGGGGCGGGCTGCTGGTGGCGCTACGCGACCGGCACTTCCGTGCGCTGACTGCGTCATATCTGACCGTCGCAATCACGATGAACCTGGTACTGGCCGCCATGCCGTACTTCGCTGAATACGAACTGGGCCGCTCCGCGCTCACGAGCGTGCTCATCGCGGCGTTCATGGCGCCAGCGGTCATGACCACGCCCCTGTGGGTATTGGTGGCCCGGCGTCTCGGCAAGCAGCGCAGCCTGCTCGCCGCCCAGGCCGTATTCGTGGTCGGCTCGCTGGTGCTGGCCCTGGGCGCCGAGGCCGGCCTGCCCCTGCTGATCGCAGCCGTGGCAATGCAGGGTGTCGCGTTCGCCGCGATGCAGCTGATGCCGCTGTCGATGGTGCCCGACGTCATCGCCGCCGCCGGACCGGCCGGTACCGCCAGTGCGGGCAGTTACACCGGCTTGTGGACCGCCGCCGAGGCCACCGGCGGCGCTCTGGGGCCATACGTGTACTCGGCCTGCCTGGCTGCGGGCGGGTTCGTGGCGAGTACTGCGGGCGAACACACCACGCAGTCTTCCGGCGCAGTGGCGGCCGTTCGCTACGGCTTCACCTTGGTGCCGGCCGTACTCATGACGATCGCCATCGCGCTGCAACGCCGGTACGCCTTGGACAGGCGCGCCCACACTGCGGCGCCGCGTGCCAGCGCCAAGGAAAAAGCGGTGGGGTGAAGTTCCGGTCTCGGCTGGGGTGAGGTAGCCGAAGGTCTTGTGTTACGCAGGAAACGGCGGTTGCAGACGGTCTCGATGAAGGAGAAGACCTCGGCGCGGTCGCCGAGCTGGAGAGATCCGAGCTCCCGGCTGACTGGATCATCGAAACGGGCGTCGCCACCCATCCACCCGCCTTGACCACCGACCCGGCGAACCTAATTCCTTGTTAACGGTGCCTCGAGGAGCTGTGAGCCTTGTGGTGCTGTTCGAATGCTGGACCGTGACGTCTAAACGTTGCCTGGCG
>NZ_JARAVK010000018.1:0-67034 GCF_033792765.1 Streptomyces sp. PA03-6a
CGCGCGGTCCGCGGCGCCCCCGGCACCTCCCGCCCCGGCCGTCGGGTCCGCACCGGCCGGCCTGCCGGAGCCCGCCCTCGCCGAGGTGCCGTACGTCGGCGACGGCCCGCCCACGTACGACCCCGAGCCGACCGCCTGGCCTGCCGCCGACCCGGACGACCTCGACGACCTCGTCCCGGACACGGAGCTCGACGGCGCCCGGTACGGCCTGCTGACGATCCGCACGGCCTCGGTGCGCGGCGACTCCGCCCGCTACCGGGGCGAGCCGCGCCGCGACGCGGTCCTGACCGCCCGCTTCGGCAGCGGCGACGACGCCCTGCTGCTGATCGCCGCCGCCAGCGGCCCGCGCACCTCGGACACCGCCCACCGCGCGGCCCGTGACGCCTGCACCTGGATGGCGGCCGCGGTGGGCCGCAGCCAGGTCCGGCTCAGCGAGGACATCCGCGCCTCCCGCCGTGGCTCCCTCAAGTCCGGCCTGCACCGGCTCACCGACCGCTGCTACGGACGGCTGCGTGCCCGCGGCGAGGACCTGGGCCTGGACCCGGCCGAGTACAGCGCCACCCTGCGCTGCCTGCTGCTGCCCGCCGACCCCGACTGCCGCATCCGCCTCTTCTTCGGCGTCGGGGACGGCGGGCTCTACCGCATCCGCGGCGGGGAGTGGCAGGACCTCGACCCCTGGCGGCCCGACGAACGCGCCGAGACCGAGGACAGCCCGGCCGTACGCTTCCGCTTCCGCGCCTCCGTGGCCCGTTCCGGTGACACCCTGCTGCTGTGCAGTGGCGGACTGGCCGGGCCGCTGCGCGGCGAGCCCGCCCTCGTCGCCCGCCTGACACAGCGGTGGGGTGCCGCCGAGCCCCCCGGCCTGCCGGCCTTCCTCGGCGACACCCAGACCCGGGTCAAGGGCTACGCGGACGACCGTACGGCGGTCGCCGTCTGGGACGCCTGACGCGGCCCCGGGGTGAGCCGCAGCGTCAGGATCTGGAACGGGCGGAGCGCGACGGCGACCGCGTCGCCCTCGCGTTCGGCGTCCTCCAGCGGCCGCTCCAGCAGGTCGGTGACCCGGGCGCGGGCGAGCGGGAAGCCCGTGGTGAGCGCGCCCGAGGCGCGGTCGCCCCGCGACTCGTACAGGCGCACCACCACGTCGCCGGACCGGTCGTCGGCGAGCTTGACCGACTCCACGGTGATGCCGGGGTGACCGACCCGCAGCAGCGGCTGCAGAGGCGGCAGTGAATCCGCGCACCGCAGCGGCAGGTTGAGCGCGAGCCCCGCCGCGACCGCGTCGCCCACCGCCGCTCCCGGCAGCAGGGCGTAGACGAAGCGGTGCGTGCCCTGGTCGGTGTGCGGATCAGGGCTGTGCGGGGCGCGCAGCAGGGTGAGCCGCACGGTGGTGTCGGTGCCGGAACGGCTCGCGTCGTGGCCGTAGGTGGAGTCGTTGAGCACCGCCACCCCGTAACCGGGCTCGCCGACGTGCAGCCAGCGGTGGGCGCAGATCTCGAACCGGGCCGCGTCCCAGCCGGTGTTGGCGTGGGTGGGGCGGTGCACGTGCCCGAACTGGATCTCGGCGGTGGAGCGCTCGGCGAGCACGTCGAGCGGGAAGGACGCCTTCAGCACCTTCTCCGACTCGTGCCAGTCGGCCTCCGTGAGCACGTCCAGCCGGCGGCTGCCGGCGGTCAGCCGCAGCTCCTGGACGACCCGGCTGCCCACGCCGAAGGCCCGTACGACCCGGACGGCGGCCCGCAGCGGGCCCTCCTCGACGAGTTCGACGGACTCCGCCGACGTCAGGTCGGCGTGCTTGCGCCGGTAGTGGCGGTCGATGTCCCAGGCGTCCCACTTGGTGGGGTGGTCGGGGTGCAGCTGCAGCAGGTTCCCGCGCGCCCCCGGCGCCAGCACCTCCCGGCCGGCGGTCAGGTCGCGGACGGAGGCCAGCAGCCCGTCCGCGTCGACGGCGACCCGCAGCAGGCCGTTGCCGAGCACGATCAGCCCGCCCTCCCGCACCGCGCGCACCGGGTCCGCGGCAGCGGCGCCCGCGCGGTCCAGGGCGGCCGCCGTGCCCAGCGCCGGGACGCTCGCGGCCACCACCGCCCGGCCGTCCGCCAGCGGCTGTGCGCGGCTGCCCTCCGGCAGGGCGGCCGCCGCCGCGGCGTCCAGCTCGACGACCTCCTCCCGCGCGTACGGCGAGGCGTTGAGCAGGGCGGGGGAGCCCTGGGAGCCGTCGCCGCCCAGCGCCCGCACCGCCCCCGCGATCAGGCCCTCCAGCTCCTCGCGCACCGCCGCGTAGGTGTCGCGCGCCTCTCGGTGCACCCAGGCGATGGAGCTGCCCGGCAGGATGTCGTGGAACTGGTGGAGCAGCACCGTCTTCCAGATCCGGTCCAGCTCCTCGTACGGGTAGGCGTACGAGGACAGGGCGCCCAGCGCTGCCGCCGTGCACCACAACTCGGCCTCCCGCAGCAGGTGTTCGCTGCGCCGGTTGCCCTGCTTGGTCTTGGCCTGCGTGGTGTACGTCGCGCGGTGCAGCTCCAGGTAGAGCTCCCCGGACCACACCGGGGCCCGGTCGCCGTACTCGGCCTCGGCCGCCGTGAAGAAGGCGGCGGGCTTCTCGATCTCGACCCGGGGCGCTCCCTCCAGGGAACGCAGCCGGCGCGCCTTCTCCAGCATCTCCCGGGTGGGACCGCCGCCGCCGTCGCCCCAGCCGAACGGCACCAGGGAGCGGGTGGCGCGCCCCTTCTCGGCGAAGTTGCGCACCGCGTGCGCCAGTTCGCGGCCCGAGAGCTGCGAGTTGTAGGTGTCGACGGGCGGGAAGTGGGTGAACACGCGCGTGCCGTCGATGCCCTCCCACCAGAAGGTGTGGTGCGGCATCTTGTTGGACTGGTTCCAGGACAGCTTCTGGGTGAGGAACCAGCGGACCCCCGCGAGCTTCGCGAGCTGCGGGAAGGCGGCGGTGTAGCCGAAGGTGTCCGGCAGCCAGATCTCCTCGGTCTCCATGCCCAGTTCGTCCAGGAAGAAGCGCTTGCCGTGCACGAGCTGCCGGGCCAGCGCCTCGCCGCCGGGCATGTTGGCGTCGGACTCGACCCACATGGAGCCGACGGGCACCCAGTTGCCGTTCCTGACGGCCTGCTGGATGCGCTGCCACACCACCGGCTGGTGCTCCTTCACCCAGGCGTACTGCTGGGCCTGCGAGCAGGAGAAGACCAGCTCGGGGTAGTCGCGGGCGAGCGCGGTGACGTTGGCGAAGGTGCGGGAGGCCTTGCGGACGGTCTCCCGCAGCGGCCACAGCCACGCCGAGTCGATGTGGGCGTGGCCGGTCGCCGAGACGCGGTGCGCGCTGGCGTGCGCGGGCCGCGACAGTGCCCCGGCCAGTTCGCGCCGGGCGTCCGCGGCGGTGCCGTGCACGTCGTGCAGGTCGAGCGCGTCCAGGGCGTCCTCCAGCGAGCGCAGGATCTCGTGGCGGCGCGGATCGTGGAAGTCCAGCTCGTGCATCAGTGCCTCGAGGACCTCGACGTCCAGCACGAGGTGCCAGACGTCCTCGTCCAGGACGGCCAGTTCGGCGGTGTCGAAGCGGTAGAGCGGCTCGGACCCCGCGGTCAGCACGTCGCCGAGCGGGGTCGGACGCCAGTCACGGAGCACGGCGGGGTTGGCCGCGGCCTCCAGCAGCAGGCTCACCCGTTCGCCCCCGGCGGCCGGAGCGGCCACCGGGACATGGCGGTTGAGCGGGTGGACGCCCTTGATCGGCGCCCCCTCGGCGTCGTACACCATCCCCTCGGCCACGAAGCCCGGGCCGTCGTTCCCGAACCCCGGGTCGATCACGGCCTCGACCCGGCGGCCCGCCCAGGCCGCCGGCACCGTGCCCTCCAGCCGGAACCAGCTGGTCGACCACGGCGGCCCCCAGGGCGTGCCCACGGAGAACGGTTCGAACGCTCCGTCCGACGAGGCCTTCAGCGCCTCACCGACCGGCACGGGCCCCCCTTTCCCGTCCTCCACATGCCACACCGACATGCCCAGCGGCACCCGGTCGGCGTAGCGGGCGGGCCGGACGAACTGGTTCATGGCCCTGGTCAGACGGCCCTCGACCAGCAGACGGTCGTCGTGCATCTCAGCTCCTCGGGTCGGCTCACCGGATGGATTCCCCGTCAATGCGGTGGTGTCCCGTAACGCCCGGAAGGCGGACGGGGTTTTCGGGGCATGAGAAAAATCGCGCGTCCCGGCGGGCTCTCCCGGCGCAGATTGCTCGGTGCCGCCGCACGGCTCGCCCCCATCGCCGCCGTCCCCTCCGTGTCCCTGCCCGGGACGGCGGCGGCCGCCACCGACCCGTACGCGGCGCTCGCCCGCGCGTCCGTGACCGAGTTCCGCAGCGCCTGGGACGCCTACCGCAGACTCGCCTGGGGACGCGACGAGTTGCGGCCGCTCGCCGGAGCAGGCTCGGACTTCTTCATCCCGGGCAGCACCCTCGGCCTGACGATCGTCGAGGCGCTGGACACCCTCTACCTGATGGAGCTGGACGAGGAGCTGGACGCCGGCGTCCGGTGGGTGCGCGACGACCTCGTGCTCGGCCAGGACGCCCCCGTGCAGGTCTTCGAGACGATCATCCGCCTGGTGGGCGGACTGCTCTCGGGGCACCTGGCCACCAAGGAACCGGTCCTGCTCGACCGTGCCCGCGAACTGGCGGACCGGTTGCTGCCCGCCTTCACCCGGTCGCCCACCGGGGCCCCCTACCGCTACGTGAACCTGGTCACCGGCGCGGTCTCCGGCAAGGAGAACTACCTCGCCGAGATCGGCACCTGCATCACCGAGTTCGGCGAGCTGTCCCGGCTCACCGGCGACCGGAAGTACTACGACGCCGCGAAGAAGGCCCTGCGCGCCGTCTACGACCGCCGCTCACGGCTGAACCTGCTCGGCACCGGCATGAACGTCGAGACCGGCGCGTGGACGGGCACCACCGCCACCCTCGACCCGCCCGTCGACTCCTTCTACGAGTACCTCTGGGACGGCTGGGAGCTGTACCGCGACGAGGAACTGCGCACCTGGTACACCACCCTCACCGCGGCTGTCCTCGAGCACCTGACCGAGCGCCGCTCGGGACGGCTCTGGTTCCGCCAGGCCGACATGCGCACGGGCGCCGGCACCGGTCACGCGCAGTCCGAACTGACCGCCTTCTACGCCGGACTGCTCGCCCAGAGCGGCCGCGTCGCCGAGGGCGAGGCCTACCACGACAGCTGGGCCGCCACCCTGCGCTCCTTCCGCCTGCCGCCCGAGAGCCTGGACTACCACGGCATGAGTGCCCTGGACGCCTCCTACCCGCTGCGTCCGGAGTACGTGGACTCCTGCCTCTTCCTGTGGCTCGCCACCGGCAAGGAGCTCTACCGGCAGCGGGCCGCCGAGATGTTCCGGCGGCAGAGGCGGTACTGCAAGGTGGCCAACGGGTACACCGTGGTACGTGACGTGACCGCCCGCCCCATGAAGCTGGGCGACCTGACCCCGGCCTACTGGTTCAGCGAGAACGCCAAGTACTACTACCTGCTGTTCGCCCGGGCGCGCCGCTTCGACTACCGCTCCCACTACCTCACCACCGAGGGCAACGTCCTGCGCGGACTGCGCTGACCCGGGCGCCGGACGGTCACGGCGGGCGGTCAGCCGCCCGCCGCGACCGCCACCTCCGCCTCGTGGTCCACGGGGAAGGCCACGGAGTTGGCGATGAAGCACAGCCGGTGGGCGTCCGCGTGGAGTGTGACGGCGGCGTCCACCATGGCGGCGGAGGCCACTTCCACCCGGGGCCGCAGCAGGGCCCGCGTGAAGTGGCCGCCGCCGTCGGCGGTCTCCTCCATCGTGCCCTGCGCCCGGTCGGTGTAGGAGGTGACCACCACTCCGGCGACGGTGCACACGTGCAGGTACGACAGCATGTGGCACTGCGACAGCGCGGCCAGCAGCAGCTGTTCGGGGTTCCAGCGCGCCGGGTCGCCGCGGAAGGCGGGGTCGGAGCTGCCGGGTATCGGCGGTACGGGCAGACCGGGAGCGGTGATCTCGTGCTCCCGGCCGTACCCGCGGTACGTGCCGGTGCCCGTGCCCCGGTTCCCCGTCCAGACGACCTCGGTGGTGTACGTGTGGCGCTTGCTGATGTCGGGCACGGCTAACGTTCCTCCTCCGCCCCGTCCCGCTCGTAGGCGGCACAGGTGTCCATGACGTGCTCACGGGCGGCCGCGTGGGCCTCCCCGGCGTGGCCGGCGGCGATCGCGGCGAGCAGCCGGCGGTGCTGCGCGGCGACCTGACCGGGGCGCAGAGGTGCGGCCAGCGACCGCCGTGTGGAGACCTGGATCTGGTCCCACAGCCGCTCCAGCGACCCGGCGGCCACCGGGTTCGCCGACAGGGTGGCGATCCGGGCGTGGAAGCGCCGGTTGTGCCGGACGGCCTCGACCAGCCGGCCCGCGGCCGTGGCCTCCTCCGCGTCCGCCGCGAGCCGCTCCAGCGCGGTCAGTTCGGCGGGCGCTATCTCCCCGCGCCGCTGCCGCTCCGCGGCCAGCTCCGCCGTCAGGCCCTCCAGCACGCCCCGCACCTGGTACGCGTGACGCAGCGCCTCCGGCCCCATGTCGACCACGCTCACCCCGCGCCCCGCCGAGCGCACCAGCCCGTCGGCGACCAGCGCCCGGAACGCCTCCCGCACCGGCGTACGGCTCATGGCCAGTACCGCCGCGGCCTCGAGCTCGGTCAGGCGCTGGCCGGGCGCGTACACCCCGTCCAGGATCAGTTCCCGCAGCCGCGTGCGCGCGGCGTCCGTCTGCTGCACCCCACTACTGTATCCACTGTATGCATTGCATGCAATGCATACAGTGGATACAGTAGCGCTCCGTCCTCGGTCCATGACTGGACGTGGTCGCAGTGGGGCATGCATTGCGCGTAGATGTTCGAACCCGAAAGGGCGTCAGCGGCCGGAGCGGAGCCGATGGAACGTCAGCCTGTCCAGCCGGGCGGCAGGGAGGCCGGGGGGCCCGCCGAGGCACGCCGGCTGCACCGGCCTGTCCAGCACGCCGACCTGCCGGCCGTCGCCGACGTCCGCAGGCTGCTGCGCGAGGCGTTACGGAGCTGGGGCGTGCCCGACCTCGCCGACACCGCCGAACTCCTCACCACCGAACTCGTCACGAACGCCCTCCGCCACACCGACCGCGGCGCCGTCCTCACCGTGACGCTGCTGCCCGGGGGCGACCACCGCCTGCGCGTCGAGGTCCGTGACTTCACGACCCGTCACCCGCGGCTGCGCGCCCCCTCCGACCGTCGCACCTCCGGCCGCGGACTGCTGCTCGTCCAGTCGCTCGCCGACGCCTGGGGGGTGCGCCCCGACGGGGACGGCACCGGGAAGATCGTCTGGTTCGAACTCGACGCCGGGGCCTGCTGACCCGCAGCCGGCCGCGCCGCCGCCCCCGGACGCGCCGCTGCCCCGGCCGGAGGTCCGGGCCGGGGCAGCGAATGTGACGAGACGTCACAGAAGTGCGGGATCAGCCGTACTGGCGCTCCAGGTCGGCGAGCTTGCGCTCCAGCGAGTCCAGCTTGGGGAGCGCCATGGTGTCGTCCTCGGCGGTGAGGTCGATCGTCGCACGGGCGACCTCCTCACGGACGGGCGAGAGGGCGGGCCGGGAGAGCGAGGGCAGTTCGGCCTTCTCCGGTCCTATGGCAGGCTCCGCGCCGGCCTGGGCACCCGCCGCGGCCGAGGAGGGCAGTTCGTACTTGCTGCCGCCGCGGTTCCAGATCCGGTGCTGCCGGTTGATCGCCTTGATGCGGGCGCGCTCCAGACGCTCGTGCTCGCGGCGGCGCAGGCCCTCCTGCTCCTTGCGGGCGCGGTCCTCGCGGACCTCCTCGACGGCCTCGTCCAGCGTGCGGACGTTCTCGAGCAGCATCAGCGACCAGGCGCCGTACGTCTCGCGGGGCGCGCGCAGCCAGCGGACCATGCGGATCTGCGGCAGCGGCCGCGGGATCAGCCCCTGCTCGCGCAGGGCGGCCCGGCGGGTCTGCTTGAGGGCGCGGTCGAAGAGCACGGCCGCGGAGAGCGACATGCCCGCGAAGAACTCCGGGGCGCCGGCGTGGCCGCCGCCGCGGGGCGCGTGCACCCAGTTGAACCAGGCCGCCGCGCCCGCGAACAGCCACACCAGCAGGCGCGAGCCCAGCGCCGCGTCACCGTGGCTCGCCTCCCGTACGGCGAGCACCGAGCAGAACATGGCCGCGCCGTCGAGCCCGAAGGGCACCAGGTACTCCCAGCCTCCGGAGAGGCCGAGGTTCTGCTGGCCGAAGCCGACCAGGCCGTGGAAGGACAGCGCCGCTGCGACCGAGGCGCACCCGAAGAGCAGGACGTAGGAGGCCGTGCCGTACAGGGCCTCCTTCTTGCGGCGCCGCTCCTCCGAGCGCTCCCAGGAATCGGCCTGACCCGTCTCCTCCTTGCGGGCCTTGCGGTTGCGCAGGAACACCGCCGCGGCGGCGAGGACCGCCAGACCCACGGCGCACGGGAGCGCCCAGTCCAGCGTTGTGTCCGTAAGTCTCATCGAGCGATTCCTTGCGTCGCAGTACCGTCGCGCTCGGGCCGCGAGACGGCGTCCGCGCGCCATCCTGGCGAACGCCTCGGGCGCGCGATGCGGTTTCAGGGCAAGAGAACGCCAACGGAGGGGTGGCGTGGGACGAGATCGTCAGAATACTCGAACTGGGGAGCGGGTTTGGTTCAGTTGATCGAGTTGAAACCTGTGACCTGACGGGTGATCGGATGACATGGGCGATAGATCCACATGAGATGTGGCAAGCCTCGGACGATCTTGCCGGGGGAGAGCCGTCGCCCGGGGGGCTCGAAGCCGGTCGCGGAGCGTGTTGCAATAGATGGCGGCGCACGTTCCCCACGGGAGTGCGCCAGCGCACACGACTGTCCTAAGGAGCCCCTGTGGAGTACGCCCCCCGCGCCGCGCGGCGCCCCGCGGCGCCCGCCGCGGCGGCGCCCGGGCTGCCGCCCGGCCACGACGAACGTGTCCGGGGTGCCCACCCGCACGCCGAGCCCGGCACCGAGGCCGTCCCGGACCGTGCCGAAGGGCTCCCCCGGCCGCGCCGGCTGCCCGAGCGGCACACCGTGCGGGACCAGGTCCTGCGTGCCCTGCGCGGCGCCCTGCTCACCGGCGAGCTGCGCCCGGGGGCCGTGTACTCCGCGCCCGCGCTCGCCGAGCGCTTCGGGGTCTCCGCCACCCCGGTGCGCGAGGCGATGCAGCTGCTGGCCCGCGAGGGCGCGGTGGAGGCCATGCCGAACAAGGGCTTCCGGGTCGCCGAGCGCAGCAGCCGGGACCTCGCCGACCTCGCCGAGGTGCGCGCGCTCCTGGAGGTCCCCGTCGTGCTGCGGCTGGCCCGCACGCTGCCCGCGTCCCGCTGGGAGCAGCTGCGCCCGCTCGCCGAGGCCACGGTGGCCGCCGCGGCCCTGGGCGACCGCGCCGCCTACGCCGAGGCGGACCGCGCCTTCCACCGCGCCCTGCTGGAGCTCTCCGGCAATCGGCAGCTCGTCGCTGTCGCCGACGAGCTGCACCGCAGGTCGCAGTGGCCGGTCACCGATGACCACGGCCACGCCCGCCCCGGGGCCGCCCCGGTGCGCGGCATCAGCGCCCGCTTGATCGCCGACGCCACGCAGCACGCGGCGCTGCTGGAGGCGCTGGTCTCCGGTGACCTCGCCACCGTCGAGTCACTGGTGCGCGACCACTTCTCCGGGGCGTGACGCTCAGCCGGCGTCCACCTCCAGCTCCCCGGCCAGCCACACGGGCACCCCGCCCAGCATCCGGAACAGCCGCGCCGCCTCGGCGCGCAGCCGCCGCGCCTCGGGGTCCGGCTCGACCCCGGCCAGCGCGGTCAGCGCCGGCGCGACCCCGACGGCGTGGCCGAGCTCCACACGGATCCGCAGCGACTCGGTGAAGCCGTGGCGCGCTTCGGCGAGGTCGCCGTCGCGGGCCGCCAGCCCGGCCAGGTGCCGCCAGGTGTAGGACGTCAGCAGCACGTCGTCGTGGGCCACCGCCCCCGCGTGCGCCCGGCGGTACGCGGCCTTCGCCGCGTCCGGGTCGTCGCCCAGGTTCTCCGCGATCAGGCCGCGCCGGAAGTCCAGCAGCGGCCGCCCCGCAGCACCGGGTGCCAGCAGCGCGGCGCTGCGCATCAAGGCGGCGCGCGCCTCGTCGGCCCGGTCGCGGATCCCGAAGAGCGTCGCAACGTACGCGAGGTTGCCGCGTTCGCAGGCGGCCTCGCCGCGCTCGTCGTCCGTACGGGCCAGGGCCTCCGCCGAGCGCAGGGCGTCCTCGGCCTCCGCCCAGCCGTCCAGGGTGAACATGCAGCGCTCGATCAGCAGCGCCGCCCGCTGTGTCGCCGCCGCAGGCAACCGCTCCGCGTGGGGCGCCAGCAACTGTGCGGCCTCCGCCCAGCACCCGCGGCCCCGCAGCCGCGACACGTCGGGCGGCGCACCACCGCCCGGCACCGTCGGTCCCACCTCTGCGTCCGACATGGCGGTGTCCGCCACTTGCCCTCCCCGAAGCGCGTCATCGAGCCGGTTGGGCCGAAGTCCAGCACGACACCGGGTGCCACGCCAAGAGGGCGGACGGCGTGTGATCGATTTCCTGCCTCCCGGTTGGCCGGTCCCGATCGCAACCGTGGCGCAACCACGGCGCATCCGTACCGCATCCGGCGGGGCGGACGCTGTTCACCGGCCCTCGAAGGGGGCCGCGTATCCGGCAGGTTGTGGAGGGGACGGATCATGCGCATGAACCGTGCCCGCATCGGCGCCGTGTGTGCCGGCGTCGCCGCGCTGTGCCTGGGAGGGCTGGTGGCACCGACCGCGGCGCACGCGGACTACTACTACGACGTGTGCAACTACGTGGACGACTGGCACCGCCCGGTGTTCAAGCAGGTGCAGTGTCTGATCAACAAGGGCAGCGACTACCCGTACCTGTTGTCGGAGGACGGCGAGTTCGGCGCGAAGACCGACGCGGCGGTCCGCTGGGTGCAGGACTGCAACGACACGACCGGAGGTGTGGACGGCGAGGCCGGGCGCTACACCTGGCTCGATCTCCACATCCCGAGCCCCCGGTGCGAGATCGAGAGGTGACCCCGGCACCACTGCGCACGGCCTTCACCGCACCGCAGGCCCTGGGGGCCACGGGGCCCCCGGGCGGCCGCCCAGGGCGAAGGAGATCGCGGCATCCAGTCCAGCGCGCCGCGGCCCACCCGGCGTGCCGGCCTGCGCCGACCGGGCGTCCCGCCGTCAGCTCATCCGCAGGGCCAGGAAGAAGTCGAGCTTGTCCTCCAGACGCGACAGGTCGCGCCCCGTCAGTTGCTCGATCCTGCCGATGCGGTAGCGCAGAGTGTTGACGTGCAGATGCAGCCGGTTCGCACAGCGCGTCCAGGAGCCGTCGCACTCGAGGAAGGCCTCGAGCGTGGGGATGAGCTCCGCGCGGTGCCGCCGGTCGTAGGCGCGCAGCGGGTCGAGGAGCCGGGCGGTGAAGGCACGGCGGACGTCGTCGGGGACGAAGGGCAGCAGCAGGACGTGCGAGGCCAGTTCCTCGTGGCCGGCGACGCAGACCCGGCCCGGGCGGGCCGCGGCGACGCGGCGGGCGTGGCGGGCCTCCTCCAGGGCGCCGCGCAGCCCGTCGGCGGAGTGGACGGTGGCGCTGACGCCGATGGTGAGCCGTCCGTCGCCGTCCAGGCCCCGGGTGAGGGGCCCGCGCAGGACGGAGAGCAGCCCCTGGGCGGACAGTTCGGGGGCGGCGCCGTCGGACTCGAGCGACGACAGGGGGACCAGGGCCATCGCCTCCTCGCCCGTGTGGGCGACGGCGATGCGGTCGGCCGGATCGGGGCCCACCGCGCCCGGGTCGACCAGGGCCTCCTCCAGCAGGGCCTGGGCGACCGGACCGGCGGCCGGCCCGCCACCCGCCCAGTCGACGCGGGCGACGACGACCTGCCAGTGCGGCGCGGTGCCGAGCCCCGGCACCAGTACGGGCGCGGCCACGCGCAGCCGCGCGGCGATCTCGCCCGGCGGCGCGCCGGTCTGCACCAGGTCCATCACCTCTGCGGCGAGGCGGCGGCGCACGGTGCGCGAGGCGTCCCGCCGGTCGCGCTCGACGGCGATGAGCTGGGTGACGCCGTCCAGCAGGTCCAGGCGTTCGGCCGGCCAGTCGCCCGTGTCGGCGTCGACCGCCAGGAACCAGTCCGAGAGCAGGGTGCCGCGGACGTCGTCGGCCGGGTCGCCGCTGCGGATGGGGAAGAGCGAGTAGTGGCGGCCCGCGGTGTAGGCGCGGTGGGGCGAGGGGCGGTCCGTCCGGGCGGCGGCCAGGTGTTCGCCGGCGAGTTCGGCCCGTACGCCGGCGGGCAGCGGGTGGTCGGAGCCGGCGATCCGGCGGCCGGTCGTGGACAGCACCCAGGCGCGCAGGTCGAGGTCGCTGCCGAGCAGGTCCAGGACGGCGTCGGGCCCGCCGCCCTCGGGCCCGGAGGTCATCAGCCGGCGGTGCCGTTCCACCACGGCGGCCAGGTCCCCGGCCCGCTCGGTGGACACCTGGCGCACCACGTGCTCGGTGATGGAGGCGAAGGCGACGTCCTCGTCGACCGCGAACAGCGGCAGCCGGTGCCGGGCGCAGGCCAGCACCAGGTCGTCCGGGACCGAGCCCAGCTCGGCCTCGCCGGCCGCGAGACCGGCGACACCGGCCGCGGCGAGGATCCGCACGAAGCGCTCGGAGTCGTCCGGCGCGCGGCGCCACGCCAGGCCGGTCAGCACCAGCTCGCCGCCGGAGAGGTAGCGGCTGGGGTCCTTCAGGTCGGTGGTCATCACGCCACGGACCGTGCGGTCCAGCTCCTCCTCGCCGCCGAGCAGCCGCAGGCCGAGGGCATCGGTGTCCAGCAGTGCGCGCAGCCGCATCGTCGTCGCCTTGTCTCGAACGCTTCCGTCTCTGAGGCGGTACCAGGGTGGCGCCCACTCGATCGCACCGGTGTTGCCGTGTCGATGCCGACAGGTTTCAGGTCCGCGTCTTTCGGAGGAATCTACAAGACCAGCTTACCGACCAGCGAAGTGCTTCATGCGTTCGGTGACTGCACCCGGCACGGTGCCCGGACGTGTACTGGGTCACACAGCGTGAACAGGACATGAAAAGCCATCCCGTCCCCCGAGGAAGAAGAGAGCGCTCATGGACTTCCTGCGTCCCGCGACCTGGGAGGAGGCCCTCGCCGCCAAGGCGGAGCATCCCACGGCCGTACCCATCGCGGGTGGCACCGACGTGATGGTCGAGATCAACTTCGACCACCGCCGTCCCGATGTCCTGCTGGACCTGAACCGCGTCCGCGACCTGTACGAGTGGGAGGTGGGGGAGGAGACCGTACGGCTGGGCGCCGCGGTCCCCTACACCCGCGTCATCGAGGCCCTGGGCAGGGAACTGCCCGGCCTCGCGCTCGCCGCCCGCACCGTGGGCTCGCCGCAGATCCGCAACCGCGGCAGCGTCGGCGGCAACCTCGGCGCGGCATCGCCTGCCGGGGACTCGCACCCTCCGCTGCTCGCCGCCGGCGCCGAGGTGGAGGCGGTGTCCGTACGCGGCACCCGGCTCATCCCGGTCGAGGAGTTCTACACCGGGGTGAAGCGCAACGCCCTCGCCCCGGACGAGCTGATCCGCGCCGTGCACATCGCCAAGGCCGACGGCCCCCAGCAGTTCTCCAAGGTCGGCACCCGCAACGCCATGGTCATCGCGGTCTGCGCCTTCGGCCTGGCACTGCACCCGGCCACCCGTACGGTGCGCACGGGCATCGGCTCGGCCGCGCCCACCCCGGTCCGCGCCACCACCGCCGAGGAGTTCCTCACCGCGGCGCTGGAGGAGGAGGGCCTGTGGGACAGCGCGGGGACCGTCCCGCCGTCCGTGGCCCGCCAGTTCGCGGAGCTGGTCGCCGCCTGCGCCAGCCCCATCGACGACGTGCGCGGCAGCGCCGCCTACCGCCGCCACGCACTGCAGGTCATGGCCCGCCGCACCCTCGGCTGGACCTGGGACGAGTACCGCGGCAACGAGAGGAGCGCCCGATGCGCGTGACCTTCACCGTCAACGGACGGCGCCAGGAAGCCGACGACGTGTGGGAGGGCGAGAGCCTGCTGTACGTCCTGCGTGAGCGCATGGGCCTGCCCGGCTCCAAGAACGCCTGCGAGCAGGGCGAATGCGGCTCCTGCACGGTCCGGCTGGACGGAGTGCCGGTGTGCGCGTGCCTGGTCGCCGCCGGCCAGGTGCAGGGCCGCGAGGTCGTGACCGTCGAGGGCCTGGCGGACTTCGCCAAGGAGCGCGACACGGGCGAGGCGGGCCCCGGCACCGACCCGGGCGCCGCACAGCAGTGGCAGGCGCGTCCCGCCGGCCCGGCCACGCAGCTGTCGCCGGTCCAGCAGGCCTTCATCGACGCCGGCGCCGTCCAGTGCGGCTTCTGCACCCCGGGGCTGCTGGTCGCCGCCGACGAACTGCTGGAGCGCAACGCCCAGCCCACCGACGGCGACATCCGCGAGGCGCTCTCGGGCAACCTGTGCCGCTGCACCGGCTACGAGAAGATCCTCGACGCGGTCCGCCTCGCGGCCGCCCGCACGGGGACGGAGGCCTGACGCCATGGGCGTGACCCGTACCCCCACCCCCACCACCCAGGGCAGTGAGACCCGCGGCGGCGTCGGCGAGTCCACCCTGCGCCCCGACGGCGTCCTCAAGACCACCGGGGAGTTCGCCTACGCCTCCGACCTGTGGCACGAGGACATGCTCTGGGGCCACACGCTGCGCAGCCCGCACGCGCACGCCGAGATCGTCTCCCTCGACGTCTCGCAGGCGCTGGCGCAGCCCGGTGTGCACGCCGTGCTCACTTACGACGACCTGCCGACCGACGTGCGGCACTACGGGCTGGAGATCCAGGACACCCCCGTCCTCGCCCACGGCCGGGTCCGCCACCACGGCGAACCGGTCGCGCTGGTCGCCGCCGACCACCCCGAGACCGCCCGGCGCGCCGCCGCCAAGATCAGGGTCGAGTACCGGCAGCTGCCCGTCGTCGTCGACGAGGCGACCGCCACCGCCCCGGACGCGCCGCTGCTCCACGAGGGCCGCACCGACCACCACAGCGGCCACGTCCCGCACCCCAACATCGTGCACCGCCAGCCGATCGTCCGCGGCGACGCCGACGCGGCCGCCCGGCGCGCCGACGTGGTCGTCACCGGCGACTACGAGGTCGGCATGCAGGACCAGGCCTTCCTCGGCCCCGAGTCGGGCCTCGCCGTCCCCGCCGAGGACGGCGGCGTCGACCTCTACATCGCCACCCAGTGGCTGCACGCCGACCTCCGCCAGATCGCCCCCGTCCTGGGCCTGCCCGAGGAGAAGGTCCGCATGACGCTCTCCGGCGTCGGCGGCGCCTTCGGCGGCCGCGAGGACCTGTCGATGCAGATCCACGCCTGCCTGCTGGCGCTGCGCACCGGCAGGCCCGTCAAGATGGTCTACAACCGCTTCGAGTCCTTCTTCGGGCACGTGCACCGGCACCCGGCGAAGCTGCACTACGAGCACGGCGCCACCCGCGACGGGAAGATCACCCACATGCGGTGCCGCATCGTGCTGGACGGCGGCGCCTACGCCTCCTCCTCCCCGGCCGTCGTCGGCAACGCCTCCTCCCTCAGCGCCGGCCCGTACGTCATCGACGACGTCGACATCGAGGCGCTCGCGCTCTACACCAACAACCCGCCCTGCGGCGCCATGCGCGGCTTCGGGGCGGTGCAGGCCTGCTTCGCCTACGAGGCGCAGATGGACAAGCTCGCCGCCGCGCTCGACATGGACCCGGTGGAGTTCCGGCGGCTCAACGCCATGTCCCAGGGCAGCACGCTGCCCACCGGGCAGGTCGTCGACTCCCCGGCGCCCGTCGCCGAACTGCTGCGCCGCGTCAAGGCGATGCCGATGCCGCCCGAGCGGGAGTGGGAGAGCGCCGGCGGCGCCGTGGACGTCCGCGCGCTGCCCGGCGGGCTGTCCAACACCACCCACGGTGAGGGCGTCGTCCGCGGTGTCGGCTATGCCGTGGGCATCAAGAACGTCGGCTTCTCCGAGGGCTTCGACGACTACTCCACCGCCCGCGTCCGCCTGGAGGTGATCGCCGGCGAGCCGGTGGCCACCGTGCACACCGCGATGGCCGAGGTCGGCCAGGGCGGCGTCACCGTCCACGCCCAGATCGCCCGCACCGAACTCGGCGTCACCCAGGTCACCATCAACCCCGCCGACACCCAGGTCGGTTCGGCCGGCTCCACCTCCGCCTCCCGGCAGACGTACGTCACCGGCGGCGCGGTGAAGCACACCTGCGAGGCGGTGCGCGAACGCGTCCTGGAGATGGGCCGTGCCAAGCTCGGCACCCACCACCCCGCCTGGGCCACCGCCGAACTCCTGCTGGAGGGCGGCAAGGTCGTCACCGACGGCGGGGAGGTGCTGGCGGAGCTCGCCGAGGTGCTGGGCGACGAGGCGATCGACGTCGAACGCGAGTGGCGGCACCGCCCCACCGAACCCTTCGACCTGCGCACCGGCCAGGGCCGCGGGCACGTCCAGTACTCCTTCGCCGCGCACCGCGCCGTCGTGGAGGTGGACACCGAACTCGGCCTGGTCAAGGTCGCCGAACTCGCCTGCGCCCAGGACGTCGGCAAGGCGCTCAACCCGCTGTCGGTCGTCGGCCAGATCCAGGGCGGCACGACCCAGGGCCTGGGCCTGGCCGTCATGGAGGAGATCCTCGTCTCCGACAAGGCCACGGTGCGCAACCCGTCCTTCACCGACTACCTGATCCCCACCATCCTCGACACGCCGCCCATCCCGGTCGACGTCCTCGAACTCGCCGACGACCACGCCCCGTACGGGCTGCGCGGCGCCGGCGAGGCCCCGACCCTGTCCTCCACCCCGGCCGTCGTCGCCGCCATCCGCGCGGCGACCGGTCTCGCCCTGGCCCGCGTACCGGTACGGCCGGAGCACCTGACCGGTACGTGAGACAGCTCCGTCCGGCGCCGTCCGGCGCCGGGCGGTCACCGCACCACTCTCGGGCCGTCCCCCGGGTCGTGCTGCGGACCATCCCAAATCCCGCGCGGCGCAGGCCGTCCGGGTGTCCCTGTGAACCTTGGGAGTGGCACCGCATGACCCAGTCGACCCCGTCAGCCCTGCACGCAACCGCCCCGGACGGCCACGGCGCGCAGCCGCGCCCGCCGGCCGGACGCGGCCGGCTCGACCGGTACTTCCACATATCCGCCCGCGGCTCGACCGTCGCCCGCGAGCTCCGCGGAGGTCTGACGACCTTCATGGCGATGGCGTACATCCTGCTGCTCAACCCGCTGCTGCTGTCCGGGCCCGACGTGGACGGGCACCGGCTCGGCCAGACCGGGCTGATCACGGCGACCGCGCTGGCCGCAGCCGTCTCCACCCTCCTCATGGGCCTCGTCGGCAAGGTGCCGCTCGCCCTCGCCGCGGGGCTGTCCGTCTCCGGGGTGCTCGCCACGCAGGTCGCCCCGCACATGACCTGGCCCCAGGCGATGGGGATGTGCGTGCTGTACGGCGTGGTGATCGTGGCTCTGGTGGTCTCCGGTCTGCGGGAGGTCATCATGAACGCGATCCCGCTGCCGCTCAAGCACGGGATCACCATCGGCATCGGCCTGTTCATCGCCCTCATCGGGCTGGTCAACGCCGGGTTCGTGGGCCGGGGCGAGGGCAGCCCGCTCACCCTGGGCGCCGGCGGGCAGCTGGCCGGCTGGCCGGTGCTGGTCTTCTGCGTCACCCTGCTGCTGATCTTCATGCTCCAGGCGCGCGGGACCCCCGGTGCCATCCTCATCGGCATCGTCACCGGCACCGTCCTCGCCGTGGCCGTCCACACGGCCGGCGGCACCGACGCGAAGGTGTGGGGACTGACCGTCCCCGAACTGCCCGGCCACGTGGTCTCCGCGCCCGACTTCGGGCTGTTCGGGCAGGTCGAGTTCGGCGGGTGGCAGCACATCGGGGCCCTGAGCGTCGGCATGATCGTCTTCACGCTGGTGCTGGCCGGCTTCTTCGACGCGATGGCCACCATCATCGGCGTCGGCACGGAGGCGAAGCTCGCCGACGACCAGGGACGCATGCCGGGGCTCGGCAGGGCCCTGTTCATCGACGGCGCGGGCGGCGCGATCGGCGGTTTCGCCGGGGCCTCCGGTCAGACCGTCTTCATCGAGTCCGCGACCGGCGTCGGCGAGGGCGCCCGTACGGGCCTGTCCTCCGTGGTCACCGGCGTGCTCTTCGCCGCCGGGCTGTTCTTCACCCCGCTGGCGCAGATCGTCCCCGGCCAGGTCGCCGCGGCGGCCCTGGTGGTGATCGGCGCCATGATGATGGGCAACGCCCGGCACGTGGACTGGGGCGACCGCTCGGTGGCCGTGCCCGTCTTCCTCACCGTGGCCCTGATGCCCTTCACCTACTCCATCACCGCCGGGGTCGGCGCCGGAGTCATCGCGTACACCGCGATCAAGTCGGCCCAGGGCAGGTTCCGTGAGCCCGGGGTCTTCATGTGGGCGCTCACGGCCGTCTTCGTCGTCTACTTCGCCCTGCACCCCCTCGAGGGCTGGCTCGGCGTCAGCTAGAAGGAGTCCCCGCCATGCTGGACATCGCCGACGAGCTCGACCGCTGGTCCGCCCAGGGCAGGCCGTTCGCCGTCGCGACCGTCGTCACGGTCGGCGGCAGCGCCCCCCGGCAGCCCGGCGCCGCGCTCGCCGTCGACACCGAGGGCACCGCGGTCGGCAGCGTGTCCGGCGGGTGCGTGGAAGGCGCCGTCTACGAGCTCTGCCAGGAGGTGCTGGAGACCGGCGAGCCGGTCCTCCAGCGCTTCGGGTACTCCGACGACGACGCCTTCGCCGTGGGGCTGACCTGCGGCGGCGTCATCGACATCTTCGTCCAGCGGATCGTGCCCGGGGCGCAGCCGCAGCTCGCCGCGGCACTGGCCGCCGCCTCCCGCGGGGAGGCGGCGGCCGTGGCCAGGGTCGTGGCGGGCCCCGCCGGCCTACCCGGCCGCACCCTCCTGGTGCGCCCCGGCGGATCGTACGAGGGCACCCTCGGCGACCCGGAACTGGACCGCACCGCCGCGGCCGAGGCCCACGCCCTGCTGGACGCGGGCCGCACCGCCACCGTCGGCATCGGCGCGGACGGCAGCCGCTGCGGCGAGCCGCTCACCCTGCTCGTCGAGGCCGGCACCCCGCCGCCGCGCCTGCTGGTGTTCGGGGCGATCGACTTCGCCGCCGCCCTGGTGCGGGTCGGCACGTTCCTCGGCTACCGGGTGACGGTCTGCGACGCGCGCCCGGTCTTCGCGACCGCCCGGCGCTTCCCGGAGGCCGACGAGGTCGTCGTCGAGTGGCCGCACCGCTATCTGGAGCGCACCCCGGTCGACGGCCGCACCGTCGTCTGCGTCCTCACCCACGACGCCAAGTTCGACGTACCGCTGCTGGAGCGGGCCCTGCGCATGCCCGTCGCCTACGTCGGCGCGATGGGCTCGCGGCGCACCCACGAGCAGCGCCTGGCCCGGCTGCGCGAGGCGGGCCTCGGCGCGTCCGAACTGGCCCGGCTGCACAGCCCGATCGGGCTCGACCTCGGCGCCCGCACGCCCGAGGAGACCGCGCTGTCCATCGCCGCGGAGATCGTGGCCCACCGCCACGGGGGGACGGGGCGTCCCCTTCGGGGCCTGGACGCCCCGATCCACGGTGCGCGCCCTGCGGGGCTGTGCGGGGTATGAGGGTGCGGGTGCGTTGTGGTTGCTGTTGGGGGTTTCCCCGCCGCCCTCCCGATTGCCCGGCGCGGTCAGTGACCGCCTCGCGCGGTCGTTGCGGGGTCGGTGCCGCGCCGGGGTACGCCCCCAGCCTTCGGCCGGGGGGACCCCCACCTCGGCGCTCGCGGCGCTGCCTCACGTCATTCGGCGCCGCGTGCTCCGCTCGTCGCCTGTGGGGGCACCCCGCCACACCCCCTTCGGTCATATGGGCGGCTGATGGCCGGAGGGGGTGAGAAGGCGGTCCGGGGTTGCCGCAAGTGCCCTACTGACCCCCCACCGGCCGTCATGCGCCCACACAGCAGGAGGGGGTGTGGCGGGGTGCTCCCCCTGGCCGAAGGCTGGGGGAGACGAGCGGCGGACCCGGGCGCCGAATACTGCAGGGGTAAACCGCGAGCGCTGTGGGGGTCCCCCCGGCCGAAGGCTGGGGGAGTGCGCCGGCGCGGCCCCGACCCCAACCCAACGGAGCGCAGGCCCGCACTGACCGCGCCGGGCAATCGGGAGGGCGGGGGATGCCCGCCGCAGGCGCAAACAACCCGCACACGACAACCGGGCCCCACAGAACGCACCCCGGACGGCTACCGCAGCAGCTGCTCGGCCCAGATCACTTTGCCCTCGGCCGTGTAGCGCGTGCCCCAGCGCTCGGCGAACTGCGAGACGAGGAACAGCCCCCGCCCGCCCTCGTCCGTCGCGGCCGCGTAGCGCAGGTGCGGGGAGGTGCTGCCGGCGTCGGAGACCTCGCAGATCAGCGCCTGGTCGAGGATCAGGCGCACCCGGATGGGTTCGGCCCCGTACCGGATGGCGTTGGTGATGAGCTCGCTCAGCAGCAGTTCCGTCGTGAAGGACAACTCCTCCAGCCCCCACGCCGCCAGCTGCCGCTGGACCGCCGCGCGCACCCCGGAGACCGCGGCGGGGTCGCTGGGCACGTCCCAGTCCGCGACGCGGTCGGCGGGCAGGACCCGCGTGCGGGCGACGAGGAGCGCGATGTCGTCGCCGGGCCGGGCGGGCAGCATGGTCTCGAAGACGTCCCGGCAGGTCTGCTCAGGGTCGCGGCCGGCCCGGGACAGGGAACGGCGCAGGAGTTCCAGGCCCTCGTCGATGTCCCGGTCGCGGTCCTCGACCAGGCCGTCGGTGTACAGCACCAGGCTGCTGCCCTCGGGCAGCGTCAGTTCCACGGCCTCGAAGGGCAGTCCGCCCAGGCCCAGTGGCGGCCCGGCCGGTACGTCGGGGAACTCCACGGTCCCGTCGGGGTGCACGACCGCGGGGAGCAGGTGCCCGGCGCGGGCCATCGTGCAGGTGCCCGTCACCGGGTCGTAGACGGCGTACAGGCAGGTCGCGCCCGCGACGGTGGTGCCGGCGGGGGCGGCGCCGTCGCCGGCGGGCCCGGAGTCGTTCTGGTCGATCCGGCCGACCAACTCGTCGAGGTGCCCGAGCAGTTCGTCGGGCGGCAGGTCCAGGGTGCTGAAGTTGTGCACCGCGGTGCGCAGCCGGCCCATCGTGGCGGCCGCGTGCAGCCCGTGGCCCACGACGTCGCCCACCACCAGGGCGACCCGCGCCCCGGGCAGCGGCAGCACGTCGAACCAGTCGCCGCCCACCCCCGCCTGCGCGGGCAGGTAGCGGTAGGCCGCGTCCAGGGCGGTCAGCCGGGGCAGTTCCCGCGGCAGCAGGCTGTGCTGCAGGGTGACCGCCATCGTGTGCTCGCGGGTGTAGCGGCGGGCGTTGTCGATGCACACCGCGGCCCGCGCCGCCAGTTCCTCGGCGAGTGTGAGGTCCTCCTCGTCGAAGGGCTCCGGGGCCTGCGAGCGCCAGAAGTTGGCCATCCCCAGGAGCACGCCGCGGGCGCTCAGCGGGGCGCAGATCAGCGAGTGGATGCCGAAGCCGACGACCCGGGCGCTGCGCTGCGGGTCCTGCGCCTGCCAGCCGGGGGAGTCCGCGAGCCGGGGCTCCAGGACGGCCCGGCCGTCGGCGATGCCGGCCGCCTGCGGGCTGGACGGCACGAAGAGCAGCGGGTGCCCCGCGGGGTACAGCGGGTGGTCGTCGCGGACGCCGTTCACCGCGACGCGGCGCATCTCCACCGAGGGGCCCGTCAGCGGCTCGTCGCCGCGCAGCACCCGTACCGCGAGGTCCACGGTGACGTAGTCGGCGAAGCGCGGTACCGAGACCTGCGCCAGTTCCTCGGCGGTCCTGGTGATGTCCAGCGTGGTGCCGATGCCCATGCTCGCGTCGTACAGCAGCCGCAGCCGGGTCCTGGCGGTCTCGGCGCGGCCGGACAGCGCCCGCAGTTCGGTCGCGTCGCGCAGGGTCGCCACGCTGCCCGGCGGGCCGCCGTTGCGGTCGGTGTGGCGGTTGTTGAGGACCAGCAGCCGGTCGCCGGCCGGCAGCACCTCGTCGGTGGCGTCGCGGCCGGAGGCCAGCAGTTCGCAGGCCCGCTCGTCGAGCCCGAGCCCGGTGACGGGCCGGCCCTCCGCGTCGGCGGGCAGGTCCAGCAGACGTCGTGCCTCGTCGTTGGCGAGCAGCAGCCGCCGGTCGCCGTCCAGGATGAGGACGCCCTCGCGCACGGCGTGCAGCACGGCGGCGTGGTGCTCGTACATGCGCGTCATCTCGACCGGGCCGAGGCCCCTGGTCTGCCGGGTGAGCCGTCTGGCGATCAGCCAGGTGCCGCCGGTGGCCAGGGCCAGCACCGCTGCCGCGACGCCCAGCATGACCGGCAGCTGGTCGTTGACCGCGCCGCTGACCTTGGCGACGGTGATGCCCGAGGACACCATGCCGACGACCTCGCCCCGGTCGTCGAGGACCGGCACGTTCGCCTGCACCAGGGGGCCGATGGTGCCGACGATGTTCTCGGTGACCATCCGGCCGTGCAGGACCGGTCCGATGTCCCCGACGAACTTCTTGCCGATGCGGTCGGGCTTGGGGTGGGTGTAGCGGATCCCCTGCCGGTCCGTCACCACGATGAAGTCCACCCCGGACAGCCGCCGGGCCCGTTCGGCCTCCGGCTGCAGGACCGCCGTCGGGTCGGGGGACTCCAGCGCCGCCACGATGCCCGGCGAGCTCGCGAAGGTGGTGGCCACCGCCACCGACCGGTTGCGGGCCTCCTGTTGGCTGTCGTGCCGCGCCTGGACGACGAGTTCGACGACCGCCGCGGCGACCAGCAGCACCACGACCACGACCTGCAGCAGGAACACCTGTCCCGCCACGCTGCGTCCGGCCAGCAGCGCCCGCAGCCCCCGCTCCCTGGAGGCGCGGTGATCGCTCGGCCCGGCCATAAGGTATGTCTACACTCCCGGGTACGGCCGGGGCGAGCGTTACCCCCGAGTTCTTCCGGGCCGTACGGTGTCCGCATGCGCAGGACGACACCGGGGGCCGTACTGGGCCGCCGTACGCTCAACCGGGCCCTGCTGGACCGGCAACTGCTGCTGGAGCGGTCGGCGATGGGCCCGCTGGAGGCGGTCGGGCATCTGGTGGGCCTTCAGTCCCAGGCCCCGCACGCGGCGTACGCCGCGCTGTGGACCCGGCTCGACGGTTTCGCCTTCGGCGACCTGTCCCGGCTGCTGCTGGACCGCGGGGTCGTCCGGATCGCGCTGCTGCGCGGCACCGTCCACCTGGTGACCGCGGACGACGCCCTGCGGCTGCGACCGGTGCTGCAACCGCTGCTGGACCGGCAGATCACCCAGGGCACCTGGGGCCCGGGGGTGCGCGGCGTGGACCGCGACGAGGCCGTCGCCGCCTGCCGGGCGCTGGTCGAGGAAGAGCCGCGCACCCCGGGCGAGCTGCGCGACCTGCTGGGCCCGCGCTGGCCGGACGCCGATCCCGCTTCCCTGGTCAACGCGCTGCGCAACTGGCTGCCGCTGGTGCAGGTGCCGCCGCGCGGTGTCTGGGGGGTGTCCGGGCGGACCGCGTACACCACGGCCGAATCCTGGCTCGGGCGTCCCCCTGCCGCGGCCTGCGACCCCCGGGCGCTGGTGCGCCGCTACCTGGCGGCCTTCGGCCCCGCCTCGGTCGCCGACGCGCAGAAGTGGTCGGGGCTCTCCGGGCTGCGGGAGGTCTTCGCCTCGATGGAGCTGCGCGGCTACCGCGACGAGGACGGCCGGGTGCTCTACGACGACCCCGGCGCCGCGCCCCTGCCCGACCCGGACCTGCCGGTGGGCGCCCGCTTCGTCGCCGACTTCGACAACCTCGTGCTCTCCCACGCCGACCGCTCGCGGATCCTCGCCCGGGAGCACGTCCGCCGGGTGATGACGGCCAACGGCATCGTCCGCGGCACGGTCCTCGTCGACGGCTTCGTGGCCGGCACCTGGAGCACCGACCGGTCGCGCGGCTCCGCGGTCGTCACGGTGGCGTCGTTCGCGCCGCTCGCGGCCGCCGACCGCGACGCGCTGGAGGCCGAGGGCAGGCGGCTGCTCGCCGCCTCCGACCCGGAGGCCGGCTACCACGACGTGCGCTTCACCTGACCGGGACGGGCAGCACGCCGGGGCCGGGCGGAGGATCACCCCGCTCGGCCCCGGTCCCCGCGTGCCCTGCCCGGTCGCCGGACCGGTGCGGGGTCAGCCGCGCAGCGGCGCCAGGGCGCTGCTCCACTCGATGACCTCGTCGATGAGGGTCGACAGGCTCGCGGCCTGGTGCTCGCCGGGGGCGAACTCGCTGAAGTTGACGAAGTCGGTGAAGAGGGAGAGCGCGACCTGGCTGCGCACGTCGGCCATCTTCAGCTCGCCGGCGATCAGCCGCAGGTGCTCGGCGGCGCGGGCGCCGCCCACGGAGCCGTAGGACACGACGCCCAGCGCCTTGTGGTTCCACTCGGCGTGCAGGTAGTCGATGGCGTTCTTCAGTACGCCGGAGGTGGAGTGGTTGTACTCCGGGGTGACGAAGATGAAGCCGTCGAAGGTCGCGATCTTGGCGGCCCACTCCTTGGTGTGGGCGTTCTGGTACTGGCCCATGGCCGGCGGGATCGGCTCGTCGAGGTGGGGGAGCGGGTAGTCGGCGAGGTCCACGAGCTCGAAGGTGGCGTTGCCGGCGTGCTTGGCGGCCTGCTCGACGACCCAGTGGGCGACCTTCTCGCCGTTGCGGCCGGGGCGGGTGCTGCCGAGGATGATGCCGATCCTGGTCATGAGGCGTGATTCCCGATCTGTGCGGTGCTGGGGGTACGAATTGAAGCTTCAACTTGAAGCTTCAAGTGCACTGTAACAGATCGACTTGAAGCTTCAAGCGGTCCGATAGCCTGGGGAGCATGACGAAGAACACAGCGGTACCGCCCGCCCCCGCCGCGATGGAGCCGCGCTGGCTGCAGGGCGGCGAGCTGACCGCGTGGATGTCGATGGCCAGGGTCCTGGCCCGGCTCCTGCCCGCCCTGGAGCGCGAGCTGGAGCGCGACGCCGACCTGAACTGGATGGAGTACCACGTCCTCGCGATGCTCTCCGAGCAGGAGCGGTACACCATCAGGATGAGCGTGCTCGCGGACCGGGCGAGCTCGTCCCTGTCGCGGCTGTCGCACGTGGTGCGGCGCCTGGAGCACCAGGGCTTCGTCCGCCGCGAGCCGGATCCCGGGGACGGCCGCTACACCCTGGCGATCCTCACGCCCGAGGGGTACGAGAAGCTCGTGGCCTCCGCGCCCGCGCACGTGGAGACGGTGCGCCGGATGGTCCTGGACCCGCTGGAGCCGGGCGAGCTGGAGAGCCTGGGGCCCGTCTTCGACCGCATCTACGCCGCCGTCGACGCCGCCGACCGCGCCCGCTGACTTGGAGAGGGGTCGCTGCGGGCGGCTCGTGGCAGCTCGCAGCGACCCCTGGCGCAGCCTGACTCATGGTCAGGAGTTCACTCGGGCCGCCGCCCCGGCGGCCGCGGTCGCCGCGACCGCGGCGGCGGCCTTCCTCGTACGGTCGAGCCGTGACGTGCAGCTCCTCAGGATGCCGGTGGGGGGAACGCGCGGGTCACCGGTGGGGCGGCGCTTCATCCCACGCGTACGGCACGGCCTGGGCCGACGTCATCGTCGACGACCGTGAACGAGGGGCGAGTTGGCGCACGTGCACTCGTGGGACGGGTCAACCTGCTTGCTGCGTGCGGGACTCAGGCTAGGGTCGCGGCCCCCGCCCCCCAATGAGGGAACCCCCTAAGCCCGGTTGCGTAGGGAAACCCCTCGGTCACGTCACGTGTCCGGCGCACGCCGAACAGTGCCGCGGGGCCGGGCCGGGGCTCGCCTCAGCCGGCCCGGCGGCCCGCGGCCAGTCGCACGATGTCCACCCGTGAGCGGATGCCGAGCTTGCGGTAGACCCGGGTCAGGGTCGCCTCGACCGTCTTGACGCTGATGAACAGCGTCGCGGCGATCTCCCGGTTGGTGGCACCCTCCAGGACCAGCGCGGCCACCTGACGTTCCATCGAGGCCAGCCCGTCCAGCTCCGGCGGCGCCGCCGCCGAGGGGGCCGCCGGGGCCGGGCCCACCTGCCCCAGCCACGGCAGGGCCTTCGACCGCCGGAACAACCGGCCGGCCTCGTCCAGCGCCACCCGGGCCGCCGCGCGGTTGCGCCGGTCCGCCTCCACCTGGGCCAGCGCGAAGACGGCGCGCGCCTCCTCCAGCCCGTACCCGAGCGCGACCAGCCGCTGCCGGGCCCCGTTCAGCACCGCCACCGCCCCGTCGGTGTCGCCGCGGGCGGCGAGCAGCATCCCCTCGGCGCGCTCCAGGACGGCCAGGATGCTCTGCCGGCCGAGCCGCAGGGCGTGCCTGCGGGTCTCGTCGATGACCTCACGCGCCTCACCGAGCGCGCCGGTCAGCACCAGCGCCTCGGCCAGGTCGCCCTGCCAGCGGCCGCGCGCGGGCTCCGTCACGCCCATCTCGCGTTCCAGCGCGCGCACCCGGCGCAGCGCGTCCACCGCGCCCTGCGGGTCGGCGCCGACCAGCCGCGCGTGCCCGAGCGCGTACAGCGCCCGTGTCATGTACGGCATGTCGCTGTCGGCCTCGGCCCGCCGCACCGCGTCCCCGGCCAGGGACAGGGCGCGTTCCACCGTGCCGCCCGCCGCCTCGGTCAGGGCCGCGATCTGCAGGGCGAAGCCCTCGCCGATGCCGGTGTCCTCGGCCAGCCGCAGGCTCTCGCGGGCCAGGTCCAGCGCCGTGCCGCAGCGGCCGGAACGCAGCTCGATCTCGGCGAGGCTGCGCACCGAGTAGACCTCGCTCTCCACCGCGCCCCGCTGCCGGGCCTCACCGGCCAGCCAGGTCAGCGCGGTGCGCGCCTCGTCGAGCTGATCGCTCATCAGCAGGTAGCGGGAGCGGATGTAGACCGGGCCGTTGTGGTTCATGGCCACGTCCGGGTCCTGCGGTTCCGCGGAGGCCTGGGCCAGGGTCGCGGCGGCGTCGGGATGGCCCACCAACGTCTCGTTGAGCGCCTTGAAGGACAGCGCGAGCAACTCGGTGCGCCGGTCGCCGGCCCGCGCGGCGAGCGCCGCCGAGCGGGCGGCCTCGGCACGCGCCTCGTGCATCTGGCCGTCCACCAGGGCCCGCCAGGCGAGCTGGTAGCGCACCAGGCCCTGCAGCCGCGGGTCGTCGCCCGCGTCCGCCAGGGCCTGCGGGAACACGTCGTCGACCTCGGACAGGGCCTGCCCGACCGAGTCGATCACCACGCTCCACGCCCGCACCCGGTCCGCCGGGACCGTGGCCTGCGCCAGCACCTCGCGGGCGGTGGCCCTGGCGAGTTCGGGCTCGGCGGCGGTCAGCGCGTCCTCGGCGGCCCGCAGCCGCCGCTCGTCCGCGGTGGGCACCGCGCCCTCGGGGGTGTGCCGGGCGGCCAGCAGGCCGAGTTGGGCGGCGACCGAGGGTGCGCCGCGGGCGCGGGCCTCGTCCGCGGCCTCGGCCAGGCTCGCCGCGACCCGTTCGTCCTTGCCGCTCGTCGCCAGCGCCAGGTGCCGGGCCCGCTCGATCGGGTCGCCGGCCGCCGCCGCCAGCGCGGCGTGGGCGCTGCGCCGGTCCTCCGGGGTCGCCTCCGCGTACAGCGCCGCGGATATCAGCGGGTGCGCGAAACGCACCAGGCCGGTGCCGTCGTGGTGGTCCATCTCCACCAGGCCGAGCGAGGCGGCCACGCCCGTCTCGCTCTCGGCGTTGGCGCGGCCGGCGCTGCGCAGCGTCGCGAGGGTCGGGCGGGCCCCCGCGCTGGCGATGAGCAGGGTGCGGCGGGTGTCCGCGGAGAGCATCTCCAGCCGGTTGAGCACCAGGGTGCGCAGCGAGGTCGGCACCGGCAGCGGCTCCCCGGGGCGGGGCGGGGTGCGGCTCTCCGCCAGGGCGCGGCCGAGCTCCAGGGCGAAGAGCGGATTGCCGCCGCTGGTGCGGTGGATGTCCCGGACGACCGCCCGCGGCAGGCCGGTGTGACCGCGCCCGTCGAGGAGCTCGGAGACCTCCGGCCGGGACAGCGGCGTCACCCGCAGCGTGCGCACGTCCTGCGGGAAGGCGCGCAGGTAGCGGTCGTGCTGGTCCTGCGGATCGGCCTCGGTGCGTACGGCGCCCAGCACCCGCACCGGCAGCTCGGCGACCCGGCGGGCCGCGAAGGCCAGCAGCTCGGCGCTGGCGGGGTCCATCCACTGCAGGTCGTCCACGACGATCAGCACCGGGCCGTCGGCGGCCAGTGCCCGCAGCACCGACAGCACGGCCAGCCGCAGCGCGAGCCCGTCCCGTTGCAGGGAGGACTCCCCGCGGCCGGTGAGCGCCGACTCCAGCGCGGCCCGCTGCGGTGCGGGCAGGCTGTCGGACACCTGGTCGGCGACCAGGCCGAGCAGATCGACCAGGGCGAGGAAGGGCAGGTGCGATTCGGACTCCGTCGCGGAACAGCGCAGCACCGTCGGCTCGCCGCCGTATTCCTCGGCGAGCGTCCGCAATACGGTGGACTTCCCGATTCCGGCCGGTCCGTACAGCAGCAGGCTGCCTCCTTGGGCCAGATGCCCGCGGGCCCGCGCGAGGACGTCACCTCGCCCGATCACCTGGTCGGGTCGGGGTCTGGCCGGCACGTCGAAGACCTGCTCCACGGTCGCCGCTCCCCTCGTGTCGTGTCCGGGACAATGTTATGCAAAGAGCCACGGAAATCCGCCGGTACGGGCGCGGCCCTTCGACTTCCGTCCGGTGTAGGGAAATTCACCGCCGTCGCCGAATGGATGTCGTGCAAAGGGCGGCACATCGGGAAACGCACGGGGGCAACAGCCTGTTGAACACCGGACCATTCGTCAGGCCGGCCCCCGTCCCGCGCGTGCCGGTGGACACACCCCGAATGATCGGTCCGATCCCGCCGGGGGTCAAACCCCAAAATAACCCCGGGTGAACCGAACATGGCGGCTTGTCCGGACTTCCGGTCCTGCCCCGCTCACGGCGCTTTGCGGGTGAACGTGCCGCCGGGGGGCAGCCGGCGCGGCCGCTTTGTCGTCAATGTCGCTCCGGGTCCGCTCCGGGTTCGCAGCGGGTCCGCAGCGGTCCGCGCGGGCCGGCACCTCAGGGGAGCAGGCCGGCACGGCGGGCGGCGACGACCGCCTCGAGGCGGGTGTGGGCGCCGAGCCTGCGCATGGCCGAGCGCAGGTAGCTCTTGACCGTCTCCGGGCGCAGCCCCAGCCGGTCGGCGGCGGCGGCGTTGGTGGCCCCCGTGGCGACGCACGCCAGTACGTCCAGCTCCCGGGAGGGGAGCGCCACCGGCCGCCCGGTGGGGGAGCGTTGGCCGGCACCGGCGGCGCCGGTCGCCGCCGCCAGCCGGCCGCACGCGGCGAGCAGTTCCTGCCGCAGCAGCGGATCGGCGACCCGGCCGGCCAGCGCCCGCAGTTCCCCGTGGGCCTCGCGGACCTCCTCCCAGGCCGCAGGGTCGCCCGTGGTCGGCTGCCGGCACGTCGACAGCAGGCGGTCGGCCTCGTCCCGGACCACCAGCCGCTGCTCCAGCTCGCGCGCGGCCTCCACCGCGGCGCTCACCGGGCGGTCGCCGAGCGCCAGCGGATGGCGCAGCGCACCGTAGAGCACCCCGCGCACCCGGCGCCGTACGACCACCGGCACCGCCAGGACCGAGCGCAGGCCCTCGGCGCCCACCGCCGCGTCGTACTCGTGGCTGATCACCCGCGACGTGCTGTAGTCGTTGACGGCGAGCGGCCGGGAGAGCGCGATCGTCTTACCGCCCAGGCCGTTGCCCGCGGTGACGGTGAGCCCCTGGAGGGAGGCCGTGGCCGTGCCGGACAGCTCGGAGATCCGCAGCCGGCCCGGCTCCGGGAGCAGCCCTCCGAAGGCCACCGGCAGACCGCTGGTGCGCCTCATCCGCAGCAGCGCCGCCCGCAGCTCCGCCGCCTCGCCCGATCCCGTCACGCCCTCGCCGCTCCTTCACCCCCGTCCGGGGGTAGTGAGAGCCTCGTCACTGACAACAGGATGCTACTGAGCGGGCCGGCAACGAGGAGGACACATGACGGCAACCAGCCGGACGGAAGAGTTCCGGGAGGCCCGGGACTTCCTGCTGCGCCACCGCGAGGACTACAAGGCGGCGTACGAGGGCTTCCGCTGGCCGCGGCCCGGGCACTTCAACTGGGCGCTGGACTGGTTCGACGTCATCGCCCGTGACAACGACCGCACCGCCCTGCACATCGTCGAGGAGGACGGCACCGAGTCGGCCGTCTCCTTCGCCGCGATGTCCGAGCGCTCGGCCCGGGTCGCGAACCTGCTCCGCGGCCTCGGGGTGGGCCCCGGCGACCGGATCGTGGTCATGCTGGGCAACCAGACCGAGCTCTGGGAGACCGCCCTGGCCGCCATGAAGCTGCGGGCCGTGGTCATCCCGGCCACCCCGCTGCTCGGTCCCGCCGACCTCACCGACCGCGTGGAGCGCGGCCGGGCCCGGCACGTGATCGTCCGTGCGGCGGACGCGGCGAAGTTCGACCAGGTGCCGGGGGAGTACACCAGGATCGCCGTCGGCGGCGCGCCCGCGGGCTGGCACGCCTACGAGGACGCGTACGACGCCCCCGCGGACTTCGCGCCCGACGGGGACACCCGCGGCGACGACCCGCTGATGCTGTACTTCACCTCGGGCACCACCGCGAAGCCCAAGCTCGTCGAACACACCCACCTGTCCTACCCCGTGGGCCACCTGGCGACGATGTACTGGATCGGCCTGCGCCCCGGCGACGTCCACCTCAACATCTCCTCGCCCGGCTGGGCCAAGCACGCCTGGTCCAACCTCTTCGCGCCGTGGAACGCCGAGGCGACGGTCTTCATCCACAACTACACGCGCTTCGACGCGGGCCGCCTGATGGCCGAGATGGACCGGGCCGGCGTCACCAGCTTCTGCGCGCCGCCCACCGTCTGGCGGATGCTCATCCAGGCCGACCTCGGCGCGCTGCGCACCCCGCCGCGCGAGGTCGTCGCCGCCGGCGAGCCGCTCAACCCGGAGGTCATCGAGCACGTGCGACGCGCCTGGGGCCTCACCATCCGGGACGGCTTCGGCCAGACCGAGACGGCCGTCCAGGTCTCCAACCCGCCCGGGCAGCCGCTCAAGCCGGGCTCCATGGGCCGCCCCAGCCCCGGTTACACGGTGGAACTCCTCGACCCGGTCACCGGCAAGCCCGGCGACGAGGGGGAGATCTGCCTCGACCTGTCCGCCCGCCCGGTGGGCCTGATGACCGGCTACGAGGGCGATCCGGAGCGCACCGCCGAGGCCATGGCCGGCGGCTGGTACCGCACCGGCGACATCGGCTCGCGCGACGCCGACGGCTACATCACCTACATCGGGCGCGCCGACGACGTGTTCAAGGCCTCCGACTACAAGATCTCCCCCTTCGAGCTGGAGAGCGCCCTGCTGGAGCACGAGTGCGTGGCGGAGGCCGCCGTCGTCCCGGCGCCCGACCCGCTGCGGCTGGCCGTGCCCAAGGCGTACGTCGTCCTCGCCGAGGGCTGGGAGCCGGGCCCGGAGACCGCCGCGGCGCTCTTCGCGCACTCGCGGGCCGTGCTCGCCCCGTACAAGCGGGTACGACGCATCGAGTTCGCCGAGCTGCCCAAGACCGTGTCCGGCAAGATCCGCCGCATCGAGCTGCGCCGGCGTACCGCCGAGGGTGCCGTCGGCACCGAGTACCGCGAGGAGGACCACAGGTGAGCACCCCCGCGAGTCCCGTCGAGCCGTCGTACGCGAGCGGCACCGGCACCACCGCGCTGCTCGGCGACACCATCGGCCGCAACCTGGACCGGGCCGTCGCTGCCTGGCCGGACCGCGAAGCCCTGGTCGACGTCCCCAGCGGCCGCCGCTGGACCTACGCCGCGTTCGGCGCCGCCGTCGACGACGTGGCGCGCGGCCTGCTCGCCAAGGGCGTCGGCAAGGGCGACCGGGTGGGCATCTGGGCCGTCAACTGCCCTGAGTGGGTGCTCGTCCAGTACGCCACCGCCCGCGTCGGCGCGATCATGGTCAACATCAACCCGGCCTACCGCGTCCACGAGCTGGCGTTCGTGCTCGACCAGGCCGGCATCGAGGTGCTGGTCGCCTCCACCGCGTTCAAGTCCAGCGACTACCGCGCCATGGTGGAGCAGGTGCGCGGCGGGTGCCGCTCGCTCACCGAGGTCGTGTACATCGGCGACCCGACGTGGGACGCCCTCGTCGAGGCCGGGGCCCACGTCCCGGTCGGGCAGCTCGCCGAGCGCGGGGCGGAACTGTCCTGCGACGACCCGGTCAACATCCAGTACACCTCGGGCACGACCGGCTTCCCCAAGGGCGCGACCCTCTCCCACCACAACATCCTCAACAACGGCTACTTCGTGGGCGAGCAGGTGGGCTACAGCGAGCAGGACCGCGTCTGCCTGCCGGTGCCCTTCTACCACTGCTTCGGCATGGTCATGGGAAACCTGGGCGCCACCTCGCACGGCGCCTGCATCGTCATCCCGGCGCCCGGCTTCGACCCGGCGGCGACGCTGCGCGCGGTCGAACAGGAGCGCTGCACCTCGCTGTACGGGGTGCCGACGATGTTCATCGCCGAGCTCAACCTGCCGGACTTCGCGACGTACGACCTCTCCTCGCTGCGCACCGGCATCATGGCGGGCTCGCCCTGCCCGGTCGAGGTGATGAAGCGGGTCGTCGCCGAGATGCACATGGCCGAGGTGTCCATCTGCTACGGCATGACCGAGACCTCGCCGGTCTCCACCCAGACCCGCCGGGACGACGACCTCGAGCGCCGCACCGGCACTGTCGGCCGGGTGCTGCCGCACGTCGAGGTCAAGGTCGTCGGCCCGGACGGCGTGACGGTGCCGCGCGGCACGGCGGGCGAACTGTGCACCCGTGGCTACTCGGTGATGCTGGGTTACTGGGACGAGCCGGACAAGACCGCGGAGGCGATCGACGCCGGCCGCTGGATGCACACCGGCGACCTCGCCGTGATGCGGGAGGACGGCTACCTGCAGATCGTCGGCCGCATCAAGGACATGATCATCCGCGGCGGTGAGAACGTCTACCCGCGCGAGATCGAGGAGTTCCTCTACGCCCACCCCAAGATCGCGGACGTCCAGGTGGTCGGCGTCCCCGACGAGCGGTACGGCGAGGAGATCCTGGCCTGCGTCATCCTCAAGGACCCGGCGGCCGCGCTGACGGTGGAGGAGCTCGGCGAGTTCTGCCGCGGCCGGCTCGCCCACTACAAGGTGCCGCGCCATCTGCGGCTGATGGACGCCTTCCCGATGACCGTCAGCGGCAAGGTCCGCAAGGTCGAGCTGCGGGAGTCCTTCAGGCCCGCGTGAGGTCCGCGACCTGCCGCGCCACCGCCTCCGGCGGCGCGGCGGTCGTGTCGAGCACCGTCGCCGCCGCCCGCAGCCAGGGCAGGGCCTCCGCGTACTCCTCCAGGTGGTCCAGTCGCCACTGCCGGGCGCCGGTCTCCACCGTGTCCCCCTCGATCCTGCGGGTGAGGGTGGCCGGGTCGGTGTGCAGCAGGAAGTGCCGCACGGGCAGCCCGGCCCGCTCCAGCCCCGCCTCGACCTCCCGCCAGTACTCCTCCACGAGCACGGTCTGCGGCACGATCAGCGTCCCTCCGAGGTAGGCGTGCACCTGGGTGAGCGACGCCACGGTGAGCGCCCGCCAGGGGGGCCACTCCTGGAAGTCCCGCACGGGCACGGCCTCGTGCAGCACGTGTCCCAGCATGAAACCGACCTGTTCGGTGTCGAAGACGTGGGCGCCGGGGACGAGCCGCACCAGGTGCGAGCAGGTCGTGGTCTTGCCCGCGCCGAAGGCGCCGTTCAGCCAGATGATCACGCGCGCCACAGTAGCCGCCGCCGTTACCCTGACAACACAGCGGAGACGTACGGGAGATGGGGGCGCCGGGGATGGCTCATAGGGACGACGTCCGGCCGGGGAGCGGTGAGCAGTCCGCGATCCCGGAGCTGGTGTCCGCCGTGGTCGGTGCGGGCGGGGTGGTCCTGCTGAGCTCGTTCATGCAGGCGGTGGGGGCCAGGCTCGGCGAGATCACGGCGGCGCGCTTGGGCGGCCGGGGCTTGTGGCGGCGGCGCGGGGCCACCGAGGAGGAACGGACGGCTGCCGCCTTCATCGCGGCGGTGCAGAAGCTCGGTTCGGTCCGGCGCGAGGGCGGCGGGGTGCTGCGGCTGGAGGACGAGGGCTCCCGCACCCGGGTGCAGGTGCACCCGTTGCTGCCGGTCGAGGCGGTCACCCAGTTCCAGCGGCTGGACCTCGGCCACCCGGAGGTCGCCGGCCTGGAGATCGCCTGGACCGACACCCTCGGCGACCATCCGCAGGGTGTCTGGGCCACGACCGGCGGCGCCGAGGGCGCCGGCACCCGCTACCTGTGGAACGACGTCCGCCGCACCTGGGAACCCCACCGCCGCAGGCCCTGAGGGACACCGTCACCCACAGGACGACCTCCGTTCACCGGGCGGCCACAGTGCCGTCACCGGGCGCGTCGTCCCGGCTGGGAGCGGTTGCTAGGGTGCGAGCTGCGCTGCCGCGTCAGCCCTGTTCGGGGTGACCGCGCAGCACGGATGCCCCTGGGGGACGGTGTGCCGAAAGCAGCCCCGGCCCACGCGGCGGGGCTGTTTTACGCACATCTGGGTTTGGAAGGATTCATGACGGCTTCTCCCGACGAGCCGGCGCCGACGGCCGACGAGACCCCGGCAGCGCCGTCCCCCGCCGGTACGGCGCTGCCACGGCGGACCCGGAGGACGTCCGCGATCGCCGACGCGTCCGCCACCACCAGCCGGAACCCCCCGGACTGGACCGGCGGCGACGCCCCGACACTGCGGGCCAGGCAGGCCGCCGCCCTTCCCGAGCGGCCCGAGGGGGCCGCGGAACCGGAATCCTCCTACGCGGACGGCTTCGCGGCCGGGCTCGCCTTCGCGTCCCGTACCGCGCCCGTGCCCGCGCACGACGAGGAGCACCTGCCGGCGACGGCTGCGGGGTCAGGCCCGCAGGCACCCGCCGCGGCGGAGCCCGCGCCTTCCCGTGCGCGCCGCGGGTGGTCCCGCCCGCTCCTGCTGGTCGGCGCGGGTCTCGCGGTCGGCGTGCTGGTCTGCGTGCCGTTCCTCGTGCGGGGTTCGGGTGAGGAGGACCGCGGCCCGGCCGCCGCCACCCTCGCGGACGAGGACCCGGCCGGCGAGGCACCCGGGGCCGGCCCGGCCGGTGCGAGCCCCTCCGACGGGCGGTCACCGTCCCCCGGGGACACCGGGCGGCGGTCGCCGGAGGCCGGTTCCCAAGGCGGCTCGACCGCCACCCCGAGCGCGACCGGGGGCAAGGCCACGGCCGACGCCACGGGCGGGGGCGCGGCGCAGCAGCCCACCGCCGGCCCGTCGCGTTCCGCCGCGGGCTCCGGCACGGCGATCCGGAGCCACGACTCGGGCCGCTGTATCGACGGCAGCCCCCCGTGGGGCTCGCCGCTGCAGATCTGGGACTGCACGGGCAGCGCGGCGCAGTCCTGGCAGGTCAAGCCGGACGGCAGCATCCGCTCCCGGGGCAAGTGCATGGACGTCGCGGGCGGTTCGCGGGACGACGGCGCGGCCGTCCAGCTGGTGGACTGCAACGGCACCGGCGCCCAGCAGTTCCGCCTCAACGCCGCTCACGACCTGGTCAACGTCCAGGCCGACAAGTGCGTGGAGGCGGAGGACTCGCCGGGGGTCAACGGCACCAGGCTGCGGCTGTGGAGCTGCACCGGCGCGGACGACCAGAAGTGGAGCCGCGGCTGACGCCCGGTCCGGTGGTCCGTGGGGGCGGCGGTCAGGTGTTGTCGTTCCGCGCCAGGCACAGGACGTACTTGGTCGAGCCGTGCTCCGCCCGGAACGTGGCCACCATGCGGGGGTAGGCCTCGCAGCGGCTGGTGTCGGTGGTGTCGTCGAAGCGCCCGACGACCTCGAACTCGGCCTTCGCGGAACCGCAGTCGACGACCGACACGTCCGGGAAGAGGACGTCCCCGCTGCTGTGGACGCAGTCGCCGACCTCGGCGTACTCGGCGTCGTCGTGGAGCACCAGCCAGCCGCCGCCGATGAGGATGACGGGTATCAGCAGGCCCAGGGCGGTGGGGCGGAGCAGGATCGGCCGGCCGGGGTCGGCCGGCGTGCCGGGGGCGCCGGGGACCGGCTCGGGCAGGCGGTTGATCTTCCAGCGCTGGAACAGGTTGACCAGCAGGGTGAGCGGGTTGAACAGCATCGAGGTCGGACTCCACCAGCCCTGCACCAGGCTGTTGGAGACCATCTCGCGGTGCTTGGCGATGCCGCAGCGCCGGCAGAACGGGGCCCGGACCTTCAGGAAGCGCATCATCACGACCATGCCCTGGTGGCCCCGGACGGTCGCCTGGACCGCCGGCACCGAGCCGCAGAACAGGCAGGAGCGTCCGTAGCCGGGCACCTCCTGCCCGAAGGGCGGCAGCGGCCTCGGCCGAGCGGCCGGCGGCACCGCCTGTGCCTGCGGCTGGGGTTGGGGCTGGGACGGGGGCTGGGACTGCGCGGGCGACGGCGTCGGCGTGGTCAAGGAGATCACCTGGGGTCCGTGTGAAGCCGATGTGAAGGGCGAGCGGAACCCTAGTGGGTGGTACCGACATCGATCGAGCCGATTGCCGAACGGCTTTCGCGTCTCCTTCTTGACCCGCGCGCCGGGGGCGCCCTATGTTCACAGTAGTTCCGCATAACAAAAGACGACTTCCATGATGCGGAAGATGGAGCACCGGGCGCGACAACCTGGACCGCAGGACGACGCAGGAGTGACCGAATGCCTCGAATGACCGCCGCCCGAGCGGCAGTGGAGATCCTCAAGCGCGAGGGCGTGGACACCGCGTTCGGCGTGCCCGGCGCCGCGATCAACCCCTTCTACGCCGCCCTCAAGGCCTCCGGTGGCATCCAGCACACGCTGGCCCGGCACGTGGAGGGCGCCTCGCACATGGCGGAGGGCTACACACGCACCGCCCCCGGCAACATCGGCGTGTGCATCGGCACGTCGGGGCCCGCCGGAACCGACATGATCACCGGTCTCTACTCCGCGACCGGCGACTCGATCCCGATCCTGTGCATCACCGGGCAGGCGCCCACCGCGGTGATCCACAAGGAGGACTTCCAGGCCGTGGACATCGCGGCCATCGCCGCGCCCGTGACCAAGGCGGCCACCACCGTCCTGGAGGCGGCCCAGGTCCCCGGCGTCTTCCAGAAGGCCTTCCACCTGATGCGCTCCGGGCGTCCCGGCCCGGTCCTGATCGACCTGCCGGTCGACGTCCAGCTCACCGAGATCGAGTTCGACCCCGAGACGTACGAGCCGCTGCCGGTCTGGAAGCCGGCCGCCACCCGCCGTCAGATCGAGAAGGCGCTCGCCATGATGACCGCCGCCGAGCGGCCGCTGATCGTCGCGGGCGGCGGGGTGATCAACGCCGACGCGGCCGCTCTGCTGGTGGAGTTCGCCGAGCTGACCGGCACCCCGGTGGTGCCGACCCTGATGGGCTGGGGTGCCATCCCGGACGACCACGACCTCAACGCGGGCATGGTCGGACTGCAGACCTCGCACCGCTACGGCAACGCGACCTTCCTGGAGTCCGACTTCGTCCTGGGCATCGGCAACCGCTGGGCCAACCGCCACACCGGCCGGATCGACGTCTACACCGAGGGCCGCACCTTCGTGCACGTCGACATCGAACCCACCCAGATCGGCAGGATCTTCGCCCCCGACTACGGGATCGCCTCCGACGCCGGCGCCGCGCTGCGGCTCTTCGTCGACGTGGCGGCCGAACTCAAGGCCGCCGGCGAACTGCCCGACCGCTCGGCCTGGGCCGCCTCGGCCCGGGAGCGCAAGGCGACCCTGCACCGCCGGACGCACTTCGACGACATCCCCATCAAGCCCCAGCGCGTGTACGAGGAGATGAACCGCGCCTTCGGCCCCGACACCCGCTACGTCACCACGATCGGCCTCTCCCAGATCGCGGGCGCGCAGATGCTGCACGTCTACCGGCCGCGCCACTGGATCAACTGCGGCCAGGCCGGCCCCCTCGGCTGGACCGTGCCGGCCGCCCTGGGCGTGGCGAAGGCCGACCCGGGGACGCCGGTGGTGGCCCTCTCGGGCGACTACGACTTCCAGTTCATGATCGAGGAGCTCGCGGTCGGCGCGCAGCACCGGATCCCGTACGTCCACGTCCTGGTGAACAACTCCTACCTGGGCCTGATCCGTCAGGCGCAGCGGGCCTTCGACATCGACTTCCAGGTCAACCTGGAGTTCGAGAACGTCAACTCGCCCGAGCTGGGCGTCTACGGCGTCGACCACGTCAAGGTGGCCGAGGGCCTGGGCTGCAAGGCGATCCGGGTCACCGACCCGGCCGGGCTCGGCGCGGCCTTCGAGCAGGCCAAGAAGCTCGCGGCCGAGTACCGGGTGCCGGTCGTCGTCGAGGCGATCCTGGAACGGGTCACCAACATCGCCATGAGCGTCACCAACGACATCGGCAACGTCGTGGAGTTCGAGGAGCTGGCCACCGAACCCGGCCACGCGCCCACCGAGATCATCCCGCTCGCGAGCACCTGAGCCCGGGCCCGACCGCGCCACCGGCCGCCCCGTCCTGACCTCCCGGGCGCGGCGGCCGGGTTCCACGACCGCCCCGGGAGGGCCCCGGCGGTTCGCTAGAGCGGCCCGAACAGCCAGTTGCCGGGGGCCTCGGGGTCGGTGCCGATGTAGTAGGCGCGGATGGCCGCCACCAGTTCGGCCGTGCTCACGCACCCGTCGCCGTCGGTGTCGATGCGGTTGAAGGCGGCGGCGATGTCCGTGACGGGCGTGTTGAAGGCCCGCTGCAGGACCTCGAACTCCCCGCGCACGACGTGGCCGTCGCCGTCGGTGTCGCACAGATGGGCGACGGCCTCGGCCGCCGGGTGGAAGACCGGGTCGAAGGCCGGTCCCTCGATGAAGGCCTTGGTCATGCCGTGGTGGTACTCCGCGGAGGACAGCCGCCCGTCGCGGTCTCTGTCGGCGTACGCCGCCAGCTCCGCCCAGACGGCGTCGAGCCGTACCGCCACCGCCTTTCCCTTGGGCGAGGTGGGGGACATGCCGAAGCCGTGGATCAGCCGCGCGCCGACGTCCTGGAAGTCGGCGCGCTCGGCGTATCCGTTGCCGTCCGTGTCCAGACGGCGGAAGGATTTGTCGAGCTTGCGCTTCAGAAGGGCCGTAGACATCGCTGCGTCCTTGACGTAGTCCTGGGTTGCCGTACGGAGGGGGAACCTCTCGATACTCCCCCGGGAGCGGCGGTCGCGCGACCCGAGTGACCACGGACGGTGAAGGGCGGGGCCGAGCTCGTCCCGGCTCAGGGCGTGGCGTGCGGGCCGGTCCTGATCAGGACGTCGGCGGCGTCGTTGACCGGCTGCGGCGTGCCGGTGAGGTCCATGACGAAGAGCGGCACCCCCAGCCGGTCCGCGCGCAGCCGCGCGTCATGGGCGTAGCCCGCCAGGGAGAAGAAGGCGCCGGTGGAGTCCTCGTTGAGGCAGTTGAGCCAGAGGGTCTCCACCTCCCGCAGCGGTGTCGGCCGCGTCGTCGGGTCGACCTGGGCCACGACACCCTCGCCGCGCAGGTCGATGCCGTTGGCCGAGCGGTCCTCCGCGGTGCGTACGCCCGCGAAGCCGAGCCACTTCAGGTACTGCGCGGCGGCGGTGACCGCGTCCCGCGCGGTACGGATGGTCACCGGCCGGAACGGCGGCCGCGGCGCGGGCGCCACGGGCCCGGGGCCGGCCTGCCGCACCGGCGGGACGGGGCGCCGCTCGGGCATCCGCAGGGCCCGGGTGTCCACCGGCAGCCGGACCACCGCCCCGCAGTCGCAGCCGAGTTCGGGCTGCGGCCACTGCTCGTCGCGGCCGCAGTCCGGGCAGCGCATGGCCACCCAGGAGTCGTCCCAGGACCGGTGGCGGATCTGCAGCGGGACGCCGCCGCGCAGGATCGGCAGGGCCAGCGGTGTGCCGCAGGCGCAGGGGAAGGTGGGTGCGGTGTAGGCGTGCTCCCGGCGGCAGGCCGGACAGCGCACGGGCACGCTCTCTGCCATGGTTCGCGACTCCTGGGCGGTGCGGCGGTGCGGCGGCGCAGGGGTGCTCGCCGGGACGGTCCTGCCGTCCATCGTCCCGCACGGGGAGCCCCTCGTGCACCCGTCTTGCCGTCCCGGTCGCGCCGGTGCACGCAGCCGCCCGGAGACCCGGTCCGCGTCCGGCCCGGCCGCGGCACGGGTCCCCGGGCGGGGACCGGTCCGCGCCGCCTCGACCTACCCCTCAGAAGTTCTCGGCGGCGCGGACGTTCGTGGTTCCGGGCGGCGGCGCCCCATCGGGCGCGACAGGACAGGTCGGAGCGCCGCCGCCCGGAAGTCGTGGGTCAGCCGGTGACCGGGAGACCGGAAAGGCGCTCCACGCCGCGCAGCAGGGCGGAGTGGTCCAGGCCGCCGTCGCCCTGGGCCCGCAGTGAGGCGACGAGGTTCGCCACCACGGAGCCGACGGGCAGGGCGGCGCCGACGTTCCGGGCGGCGTCGGTGACGATGCCCATGTCCTTGTGGTGCAGGTCGATGCGGAAGCCCGGGGCATACGCGCGGTCGAGGAAGTTGCGCTTCTTGCGGGTCAGCACCGTGGATCCGGCCAGGCCGCCGCCCAGCACCTCCAGGGCCGCGGTGAGGTCGACGCCGGACTTCTCCAGGAAGACCACGGCCTCCGCGCACGCCTGGATGTTCACCGCGACGATCAGCTGGTTGGCCGCCTTCACGGTCTGGCCGGCGCCGTGCGGACCGCACAGGACGACGGTCTTGCCGAGGGCGTCGAAGAGGGGCCGCGCCTCGTCGAAGTCGGCCCGCGCGCCGCCGACCATGATCGACAGCACCGCCTCGACGGCTCCGGCCTCGCCTCCGGAGACGGGGGCGTCCAGGACCCGGATGTGCCTTTCGGCCGCGGCCTTCGCCAGGTCGACGGAGGTCTGCGGGGTGATCGACGACATGTCGATCAGGAGCGCACCCGGCCGGGCGTTCGCCAGGATGCCGTCCTCGCCGTAGGCGACGGCCTCCACCTGGGGGGAGGCGGGGACCATGGTGACGACCACGTCGGCGTCCTTCACGGCCTCCGCGACCGAGGCGGCGGGCGTGCCGCCGGCCGCGGCCAGGCGGTCGAGCTTGTCCTGCTCCAGGGTGTGGCCGGTGACGGAGTACCCGGCCTTGATGAGGTTCTCCGACATCGGGGAGCCCATGATGCCGAGGCCGATCCACGCGACCGCGGGAAGTGTGGTGGTCATGATGTCCTCTCCGGATTACTTGTCGGCGTCGGCGAGCCAGTCGAAGGAGGCGGCGCTGCCCTGCGGGCCCGGCTTGTACTCCAGCCCCACCCAGCCGTCGTAGCCCCGGTCGCGCAGCCGGTCCAGGAGGGCGGACAGCGGCAGGGAGCCCGTGCCGGGCGCGCCGCGGCCGGGGTCGTCGGCGATCTGGACGTGGCCGGTGCGGTCCGCGTAGGCGTCGATGACGGCGGGCAGGTCCTCGCCGTTCATCGACAGGTGGTACAGGTCCAGCAGGAACCTGGCGTTGCCCAGGCCCGTCTCGGCGTTGACCTTGTCGACCACCTCGACCGCGGCGGCCGCGCTCACCAGCGGATAGCGCGGCGACTCGGGCTCGTTGAGGGCCTCGACCAGCAGCACCGCGCCGACCCGGTCGGCCGCGTGCGCGGCCCGCACTAGGTTCTCCAGGGCGAGTTCGTCCTGCGCCTCGGGACTCACGCCGTCCACCCGGTTGCCGTACAGCGCGTTGAGCGCCGTGCAGCCCACCGAGCGGGCGAAGTCGGCGGCGACGTCGATGTTGGCGCGGAAGCGCGCGGACTCCTCGCCCGGTACGGACAGGGCGCCGCGGTCGGGGCCGGGCAGTTCGCCCGCGTAGAAGTTCAGCCCCACCAACTGGGTGCCGGCCTCCTCCAGCGCGCCGCGCAGGGCGTCGAGTTCGGCCTGCGGAGGGGTCGGCATCCGGGTCCACGGCCACCACAGCTCGACCGCGGAGAAGCCGGCCGCGGCGGCCGCCGCGGGGCGCTCCAGGAGCGGGAGTTCGGTGAAGAGGATCGAGAGGTTCACATCGAAGCGCGTGGAGTCGAAGCCCATCACATGCGCCCTTCCGTATTACGGAAACTAGTTTCTACTTAACGGAAGACTCCATGAGCCGGCGGGCGGCTGTCAAGAGGGATGTCCCGGAAAGCCCCTGACCAGCTAGGTTGTGGGCGTGCGCCTGAAACTCGAATTCACCACCGAGCCGTTCGACCTGGACGAGCCCCCGCGGCACGCCGTGGTGGGGCGTGAGGTCCTGGAGGCGGCCGGGCTGGACGCCGTCGACGTCGGGCCCTTCGGCAACTCGGCCGAGGGTGGCACCGAGCAGGTGGTCGCCGTGGTCGGCGATCTGCTGCGGCGCACCCTGGAGGCCGGCGCGACCCGGGTGTCGCTGCAGGTCAACGTCGTGGGGGAGGCGGACCGGTGACCGGGCCGGTCGAGCATCCGTTCAGCGCGGCGATCAAGCCGCTCGCCGACGCCATGGGCGCAGAACTGGTGCCCCCGGGCGAGGCGCGCGGAGACGACGTCGTGCTCAGCTGGGAGGGTGCGGAGGTGGTCGCCGTACGGCTGCCGCACCTCGCGGACTCGCTCGACCACATCCTGGCCGACCTCGAGCGCCGGCACGGCAAGGCGCTGTCCGAGCTCGGGCGCAAGGAGAAGCAGACGGTCGTCCGCATCCTGGAGGAGCGCGGCGCCTTCTCGGTGCGGCACGGGGTGGAGACGGTCGCGTCGGCGCTCGGCGTGAGCCGCTTCACCGTCTACAACTACCTCAACAGGGAGAACGCGGCGAAGGAAGGCCGCTAGCCGTCCCGAGGCGTCCGTCCGGGCGTCATCGGCGCCATTTTTCAACAAACTGTTGACGTCACGTGGTGGGGGCTCCTAGCGTGCCGTTGTGACTTCCAGCCCATCCCCGGGCCTGGCCCGGCTCAACGCCGCCGGCGGACCGGAGGCGGTCGCGCTGCTGCACGAGGTCTGCGCGAGCCGCTCCTGGGGCGCCGCCGTCATGGCGGCCCGCCCGTACGACACCCTCGACGCGCTGCTCGCCGCCTCCGACACCGCGACGGCCGGCCTCACCGCCGGCGACCTGGCCGAGGCGATGGCGGGACACCCGCCGATCGGCCGCCCCCGGCCGGGCGACCCGGTCTCCGCCCGCGAACAGGGCGGGGTGCGGGACTCCGAACGCGAGGAACTGCTCGCCCTGAACCTCGCCTACCAGGAGCGGCACGGCCACGTCTTCCTCATCTGCGCCACCGGCAGGACCGGGGACCAGATGCTGGCCGCGCTCAAGGAGCGCACCGGCAACGACAGCGGCACCGAACGCGAGATCGTCCGCACCGAACTGGGGAAGATCAACCGCATCAGGCTCACCCGGCTCGTCGAGACCGCCGCAGAGGACCCCTCATGACCTCCGTCTCCACGCACGTCCTGGACACCAGCGCCGGCCGCCCCGCGCGGGGCGTCGCCGTCGCCCTGTCGGTGCGCACCGGGAGCGGGGCCCCCTGGGTGCCGCACGGCGCCTCGGCGACCGACGCCGACGGCCGCTGCAAGGACCTGCCCGACCCGCCGGAGGGCACGAGCCACGTACGGCTGGAGTTCGCCACCGAGCCCTACCTCTCCCGTCAGAGCACCGCCCACCGCAGTCGAGCCGAGGACCAGCAGGACGCCCCCCGCACCAGGGACAGCGGAGCCTTCTTCCCGGAGGTGGCGATCGTCTTCGCCGTCGAGCCGGGCGAGCACTACCACGTACCGCTGCTGCTCAACCCGTTCGGCTACTCCGTATACCGAGGGAGCTAGCACCGACATGTCGCCCACCCGACTCGGCCAGAACCAGTACGGCAAGGCGGAGACCCGCGTCGTCCGCGTCACCCGCGACGGCGGGACCCACCACGTCAGGGACCTCAACGTCTCGGTCGCCCTCTCCGGCGCCATGGACGACGTCCACACTTCCGGCAGCAACGCCGCCGTACTGCCCACCGACACCACCAAGAACACCGTCTTCGCCTTCGCCAAGCAGTACGGCATCGACTCCCCCGAGCAGTTCGGCATCCACCTCGCCCGGCACTTCGTCACGAGCCAGGGGTCCATCGAGCGGGCCAGGATCCGCATCGAGGAGTACGCCTGGGAGCGGATCACGCAGGAGCACTCCTTCGTCCGCGGCGGCCGGGAGACCCGCACCACCGAGGTCACCTTCGACGGCGGGCGGTGGCAGGTCGTCTCCGGCCTGAAGGACCTCGTGGTCATGAACACCACCGACTCCGAGTTCTGGGGCTTCGTCAAGGACCGCTACACCACGCTGCCGGAGACCCGTGACCGCGTCCTCGCCACCGAGGTCAGCGCCCGCTGGCGGTTCAGCTGGACCCGCGACGAGGAGCCCGCCCCGCCCTGGGAGGAGTCCTGGGCCGAGGTCCGCCGCCACCTCCTCGACGCCTTCGCCGGCACCTACTCGCTCTCCCTGCAGCAGACGCTGTACGCGATGGGCGAGCGGGTCGTCGAGCACCGCCCCGAGATCGCCGAGGTGCGGCTCTCGCTCCCCAACAAGCACCACTTCCTCGTCGACCTCGAGCCGTTCGGCCTGAAGAACGACACCCCCGACAGTGCGGTGTACTTCGCGGCCGACCGCCCCTACGGCCTCATCGAGGGCACGGTCCTGCGCGACGGTGCCGAGCCCCGCATCCCGGTGACGGACTGAGAGGCCCCGCCATGACCGCCCCAGCAGAGCGCATCGTCATCGAGAACTGCGCCGTCGCCACCGTCGACGCGCACGGCACCGAGCACCCGGCCGGCCACGTCGTCGTCGCCGGCAACCGCATCGAGTCCGTCGGCGCGGGCCCCGCCCCCGCCGCACTCGACGGCGTCGTACGGAGGGTGGACGGCACCGGCCACCTGCTCACCCCCGGCCTGGTCAACACCCACCACCACTTCTACCAGTGGCTCACCCGGGGCCTGGCCACCGACCACAACCTCTTCGACTGGCTCGTCGCCCTCTACCCCGTCTGGGCCCGCATCGACGAGCGGATGACCCACGCGGCCGCCCAGGGCTCCCTGGCGATGATGGCCCGCGGCGGGGTCACCACCGCCATGGACCACCACTACGTCTTCCCACGCGGCACCGGCGACCTGTCCGGCTCCATCATCCGGGCCGCCTCGGACATGGGCGTGCGCTTCACCCTCGCCCGCGGCTCGATGGACCGCGGCGAGTCCGACGGCGGCCTGCCCCCGGACTTCGCCGTCGAGACCCTCGACGAGGCACTCGCCGCCACCGAGGAGACGATCGACCGGCACCACGACGCCTCCCCCGACGCCATGACGCGGATCGCCGTCGCGCCGTGCTCGCCGTTCTCGGTCTCCACCGAACTGCTGCGCCAGGGAGCCGGACTCGCCCGGCGCAAGGGCGTGCGATTGCACACCCACGGCAGCGAGACGGTGGAGGAGGAGCAGTTCTGCAAGGAGCTGTTCGGCATGGGACCGACGGACTACTTCGAGTCCACCGGCTGGCTCGGCGAGGACGTGTGGATGGCGCACTGCGTCCACATGGGCGACTCCGACATCGCCGCCTTCGCCCGCACACGGACCGGTGTCGCCCACTGCCCGTCCTCCAACGCCCGCCTGGCCGCCGGCATCGCCCGCGTCCCCGACATGCTCGCCGCCGGCGTCCCGGTCGGGCTCGGCGTGGACGGCACCGCGTCAAACGAATCGGGCGAGCTGCACACCGAGTTGCGCAACGCGCTGCTCATCAACCGCCTCGGCGCCCACCGCGAGGCGGCGCTGACCGCCCGTCAGGCCCTGCGGCTGGGCACGTACGGCGGCGCCCAGGTGCTCGGCCGGGCCGCGGAGATCGGTTCCCTGGAGCCGGGCAAGCTCGCCGACCTCGTCCTGTGGCGGATGGACACCCTCGCCCACTCCTCGATCGCCGACCCGGTCACCGCGCTGGTCCTCGGCGCGGCGGCCCCTGTCACCCTCTCCCTGGTGAACGGCCGGCCGGTGGTGGAGGACGGCCGGCTCGTCACCGCCGACGAGGAGGCCATCGCGCGCGCCACCCGTGACGAGGCCCGGCGGCTCGCGCGGATCGCGGGCCTGGCGAGCTGACCGCCGCGGTCATCCGCTGACCCCGGCCGGGGGAGGGACGGCCCCCCGGCCGGTGCCGGGCCCCGCCCTGTCCGGGGCGGGGCCCGGCGTTCGGCGTTCGGCGTGCCCAGGCGTTCAGCGCGCCCCTGCCGCCTGCGCCCCGGCCGCTTGGGCCCGGTCTAGCGGGCCGCCGGGCCGCGGCCCTGGGAGCGGCCCTGGGCCTCGCGCCGGACGGCGCCGCCGCGGGCGACGGTGTACAGGTCCGTCGGGACCGGCCAGCCCTTCTGCCCGGCGTGGTCGCCGTTGAGCCTGCGGGCCCACTTGCTGTAGTCGGTCTCCAGACCGTTCCCGGTGATGCGGATGCCGGGCGGCACCATCCGGGCGGCGCCCGAGGCCGGCTCGGCCACGGTGTGCCGCAGGGTGATGAACAGGGCCTGGTTGGCGGGGTGGTCGGGTCCGGCGTCCAGGTGCAGGGCGACGACCTCCCGGCGCACCGGCAGCCACAGCCGCAGCGCGGCCCGGGCCGACCGGGGGAGCGTGAACTCCTGCCGGGTCGCGGCGGTCCGGCCGGGCAGGTTCACGGTGAGCCGGATGCGGGACTCCTGCGCGGACAGGTCGGTGACGTCGGCGGCCACCAGGCCCTCGCGGGGCACCGCCGTCGCCCACAGCACCTCCAGCGCCGCCAGCAGCCGCAACCGGTACGGCTCGCGGCGCGGCTCCACGGGGGTGCTCAGCGCCCGGCGCAGCACGATGTGCCCGGTGAAGTCCAGGGGCTCCTTGGTGTGCTTGGACCACGGGCGCATCCCGCGGGCCTGCCACCCGAACGCGGGGCGCCCGGCGGCCCGGTTGAGGTCGGCGATGCCGTCCATGATGTCGCGCTGGCTCGCCGGGGTGAGCTCCCTGCCCACTTGCCCGGCCCGGGTGCGGTACAGGCCTGCCGCGATGCGGCCGAGCACGGTCCCCGGCCGGCCGGGGTGGCCGAGGACGGCGTCGTCGAACAGGTCGTCGAGGCTGCGCAGCGCCTGCGACGGTACGTCGGCGGCCGCCCGTTCCAGCACGGCGGTGGCCTTCCTCAGCCGTTCCTCCCGGGAACGGGACGTGGCGATGTGCGGGTCGGTCAGGGCACGTTCCAGGACGGCGCGGAGCTGGCGGAGGGCGGGCGCGTTCACGGCAGCAGGGTAGGGGCCGGCGGTGACAGACGGGCGGAGAAAAGTAATGCGAGGGTCGAGAGCACCTCGCGCCGAGGGCGCGCGCGCGCCACGGAGCCGGGCGGTTCAGTCCCGGCAGACCGCCAGGAGTGCCATGTCGTCGCTGCGGGGGCCGCCGGTGTGCGCGTGGACGTCGTCCAGGAGGGCGTCGAGCAGTTCGGCGGGGCCGGTGAACGGCACCCCGGCCAGCCGGGTGACGGGGTCGTAGAAGGTGCCGCCGGCGTCGCGTGCCTCGGTGACGCCGTCGGTGTGCATCAGCAGGGCCGAGCCGGGCGGGAAGGGGACCGTGTCGGCCTCGTCGGTCACGTCGCCGAGGCCCATGCCCAGGGGCAGGGCGTGACCGGCGGGTTCGGCGTAGCGCACGGTGCCGTGGTGCAGCACCAGCGGGGGCGGGTGGCCGCGGTTGACCAGGCGCAGTGCGGTGCCGCCGGGCGGGAACTCGGCGAGGACGGCGGTGGCGAACCACTCCAGGCGGTCCATGCCCTCGCGGCGTTCGGCCTCGCGCCACAGCGCCCGGTCCATCCGTGTCGCCACCCCCGCGAGGGTGGGTTCCTCGTCGGCGGCCATGCGGAACGCGCCGAGCACCACGGTGGCCGCCTCCACGGCCGCCATGCCCTTGCCGCGTACGTCGCCCATGATGCAGCGCAGCCCGTAGGGCGTTTCCTGGACGGCGTAGAGGTCGCCGCCGATCTCCGCCTCGGCCTCCGCGGTCTCGTAGCGGGCGGCGATGCGGTACGGCCCGACGCGCCGCGGTGGCACGGGCAGCACGGCCCGTTGCACGGCGGCGGCGACGCTGCGTGCGGAGCGCAGCCGGACGTCCCGGATGTGGAGCAGGCGGTTGATGAACACGGCGACGACGGCGACCGCGCTGATCGACAGCAGTTCGCTGATGCCGCCGGGGCCGCTGATGTAGCCGAAGTGGCTGAGGATGCCCGCGTCGGCGGCGATGGCGCCCAGCCCGACCAGCACGGTGCCGGTCAGGGACATCAGGGGGGCCGCGAGCATGGGGGCCACGGAGTAGAAGGCGGTGGCGCTGAACTGGGCGGGGGTCAGGTAGTCGACCAGGAAGCCGCCGACGAGCAGCACGACGGGGAGCAGTCGGACGTACCTCAGTACGTCGCGTCCTTCGTCGGGGAGGTCCTCGCCCCCACTCGCCACGCGTGTGCTCCTGCCGTCGCTCTCGGGTCGCCGGACTGGATCCCAGGGTCCCCGTGGTCCCGTCGACGGGCCAGCCGTGGCGGTCCCCGCGGGTGAACGGCGGGGTGGTCGCCGGGCTCCGGGTAGCGCGCCGCGGCCGCTCGGGCGAGGCTGGGGTCACGACCCGTGAGCACAGGGAGCAGCAGCGATGATCCGCACCGACGCCCTCAACGAGCCGGCCGTCCGCGCCTTCGTCTCGGCGGTGAACGCCGGGAACCGAGAGGCCTTCGAGGCCGCGCTCACCGAGAACGCGACGATGTCCGACGACGGCTCCGACCGCAACCTGAAGGAGTGGGCGGACCGCGAGATCTTCGAGTCCCACGGCCACATGGACGTGCAGTCCCAGGACTCCGCGGGGCTCACCCTGATCGCCGACTACCGCAACGACGCGTGGGGCGAGATGCGCACCAAGTGGCGCTTCACCGTGGACGACGGCAAGGTCAGCCGTTTCGACACCGGCCAGGCCTGAGCGGGCCGGCCGGGTGGTTCAGCCGCCCGTCCCTTCGCGGTACGCCAGCAGGTAGCGCCAGAACAGCAGGCGCCTGATGCGGCTGCCCGGCAGCAGTTGGGCCGCTTCGGTACGGATCTGCGGCAGGGGTGTGCCCGGTGGGTGTACGGGGGCCCGGACCGGATGCGGTTCGTGGCCGCGGATCCGGTCGGCGGCGGCGACGGCGAGCCGGGCGGCGGCGTTGACGGGGACGGCGGCCAGGCTCACCGCCCAGTCGGCGGGGGTGCGCTCGGGGTAGCAGCCCAGGACGAGCAGGGTCCCGCCGGGGGCGAGCGCGGCGCGCAGCGCGGTGACCGTGGCGAACGGCACGTGGTGCAGGCTGGCCAGGCAGGTGATGAGGTCGTAGTGGGCGGTGGGGAGGTCCACGCGGGTGACGTCGGCGACGCGGAAGGTGACCCCGGGCGCGGTCCCGGCCGCGGCCACGGCTTCCGGGGAGGCGTCGATCGCGTCGACCCGTAGTCCGCGGGCGGCCAGGCGCCGGGCGAAGCGGCCGGTGCCGCATCCGACGTCCAGGGCGGTGAGCGCGCCGGGCGGGACCTTGCGCAGGAGCAGCCGGTGGTAGTGGTAGTTGTGGTCAAAGGGCATGTGGCGTGCCCTTCCGGGCGATGAGGTCGGCGAGGGGTCCGGGCGTGCCCTTGGCGACGGCGCGCAGGGGGACGCCGGCCTTGGCCGCGTACGGCGTCTTCGTGTCGAGGCAGCCGGAGTCGGCCGTCGCTGCGGCCGGTTCGCCGTCCTCGGGTGCCCCGAGGCCGAGCATGGGGTGCGGGCCGGGGATGGGCCCGTCCGCCTCGCCGTCCACCGATATGTGCAGGCTGGGCCTCACGGCGCGCGGTCGTGGTGCTGGCATGCCGACGATCATGCCAGCGCCCCCTGGCCCGGTGCGTGTGTTTTCCCGTGACGGCCGGCGGGTTCGGCGGGGGTGGCGCGCGGGGCCCCGGCGGGTGCGGCCGGGGTCCCGCGCGGGAGGGTCAGTCGAGCAGTGCGTACGCGGGCAGGGTGAGGAAGTCGACGTAGGTCTCGTCGAGTGCCGTCTTCAGCAGCAGGTCGTGGGCCTGCTGCCAGCGGCCCGCGGCGAAGGCCTGTTCGCCGATGTCCTCGCGGATGGCGGCGAGTTCCCGGTCGGCGAGGGAGCGTACGAGGTCGGTGGTGGCCTTCTCGCCGTTGTCGGCGAAGACGACGCCCGCGTTGACCCACTGCCAGATCTGGGAGCGGGAGATCTCGGCGGTGGCGGCGTCCTCCATGAGGTTGAAGATGGCGACGGCGCCCAGGCCCCGCAGCCATGCCTCGATGTAGCGGGTGCCGACCTGGACGGCGTTGCGCAGTCCCTCGTAGGTGGGCTTCGCCTCCAGGGAGTCGACGGCCAGCAGGTCGGCGGCGGTGACGTGGACGTCCTCGCGGAGCCGGTCCTTCTGGTTCGGCCGGTCGCCGAGGACGGCGTCGAAGGACGCGCGGGCGATCGGCACCAGGTCGGGGTGGGCGACCCAGGAGCCGTCGAAGCCGTCGTGGGCCTCGCGGTCCTTGTCGGCCTTGACCTTCTCGAAGGCGACCGCGTTGACCTCGGCGTCGCGCCGGGAGGGGATGAAGGCGGCCATGCCGCCGATGGCGTGGGCGCCGCGCTTGTGGCAGGTGCGGACCAGGAGTTCGGTGTAGGCGCGCATGAAGGGTGCGGTCATCGTCACGGCGTTGCGGTCGGGCAGGACGAAGCGCTCGCCGGCGTCGCGGAAGTTCTTGACGATGGAGAACAGGTAGTCCCAGCGGCCCGCGTTGAGGCCGGAGGCGTGGTCGCGCAGCTCGTGGAGGATCTCGTCCATCTCGAAGGCCGCGGTGATCGTCTCGATGAGGACGGTGGCGCGGATGGTGCCCTGTGCGATGCCCAGGTGGTCCTGGGCGAAGACGAACACGTCGTTCCACAGGCGGGCTTCGAGGTGGGACTCGGTCTTGGGGAGGTAGAAGTAGGGGCCTTTGCCCTTGGCGAGCAGGCGTCGCGCGTTGTGGAAGAAGTACAGGCCGAAGTCGACGAGGGCGCCGGGGACGGGCTCGCCGTCGACGGTCAGGTGGCGCTCGTCGAGGTGCCAGCCGCGGGGGCGGGTGACGACGGTGGCGAGTTCCGTCTCGTTCTTCAGGGCGTAGGTCTTGCCCTCGGGGGAGGTGAAGTCGATGCGGCGTTCGTAGGCGTCGATGAGGTTGACCTGGCCCCCGATGACGTTCTCCCAGGTGGGGGCGGAGGCGTCCTCGAAGTCGGCGAGCCAGATCCGGGCGCCGGAGTTGAGGGCGTTGATGGTCATCTTGCGGTCGGTGGGGCCGGTGATCTCCACCCGGCGGTCGTCGAGCGCGGCGGGGGCGTCGGCGACGCGCCAGTCGCCCTCGCGGATGTGGGCGGTCTCCGGGAGGAAGTCCAGGGTGCCGGTGCGGGCGATCTCGGCGCGGCGGTCCTTGCGCTTGGCGAGGAGTTCGGCGCGGCGGGGCGCGAACCGGCGGTGCAGTTCGGCGAGGAAGGCGAGCGCCGCGTCGGTGAGCACCTCCTCCGCGCGCTCGACGGGGGGTGCGGTGTCGGCGACGACGGCGTGCGGTGCGGTCCCTGGTGCGGACATGAACCTGACTCTCCTCTTGCCGATGAGGGGTGCCGTGCGGCCGGGGGAGCCGGGCGGCCACCGCGCTCCGGCCCTGGCACGGGGTGCCGGACGGGGCGGTTTTCGGCTGCGAGGCGCGCCGACCGTACGGGCGCTTCTGCTGGGTGGAGCATAGTTTTTGCATGGTGGAAGTTCAACGTTTTGTGGCACCCGGTGCAGGGGGCTCCGGCGGGTGCGCCAGCAGCCACAGGTCGTCCGGGGTGTCGATGTCGGCGGGGACCGCGACGTCCCCGCACTCGACGCGTGCGATCGCCTCCTCGTGCCGCCTCAGGTAGGAGCGTGCCCCCTGGTCGCCGACCGCACTCGCGGCGATCGCCGCCCAGTGGGCCGCGCCCAGCAGGATCGGGTGGCCCCGCCTGCCGCCGTACGTGGCGCAGGCGAGGGTGCGCGGCGAGGCGTAGGCGGCCACCACCCGGGCCACCGCCGTGGCGCCGATCCCGGGCTGGTCCACCAGTGCCACGACCACGGCCGGCGCGCCGGTTCCCGTCAGTGCCTCCAGGCCGGCGCGCAGCGAGGAGCCCATGCCCTGCTCCCAGTGCGGGTTCACGGTGAGGGCGTAGTCGTCCAGGGCGGCCTGTCGGCGCACCTGCGCGGCGGCCGCGCCCAGCACGATGTGCACCGGGCCGCAGCCGCCGGCGCGCAGCGCCCGCGCCGCGTGCTCGACCAGCGGCCGGCCGTCGTACTCCAGCAGCGCCTTCGGGCGGCCGCCCAGCCGTCTGCCCCCGCCGGCCGCCAGCAGCAGTCCGGCGACGGCGCCCGTGCCCGCGTCGCGTTCCATGCCCCCTGGATACCGTGGACGGGGAGCGGGGGAAAGGACCGGCCATGACGCGCTGGATCATCGCCGTACGTCACGGCGAGAGCGAGGCGAACGCGGCCTTCGCCCGCGGCAGGTCCCTGGAGGGGGTCAGGGACGCCGACGTGGCGCTGACCGCGCTCGGGCGGGAGCAGTCGGCCCGGCTCGGCCGCGACCTGCTGGCGCTGCCCGGCGCCGAGGCGCCCGGCCGCGTCGGCTGCTCGCCCTTCGAGCGGGCCCGGCAGACCCTGCGCGCCGTCGAGGAGGCCGGTACGGCCGCGGGCCGCGAACGGCCGCCCGTCACCTACGACGAACGCCTCCGGGACCGCGGCATGGGCGTGCTGGAACTGCTCACCCCGCAGGGGGTCCGCGAGCGCTTCCCGGAGGAGGTGCGGCGGCGCGAGCGCGAGGGCGAGGCCGCCTACCGCCCGCCGGGCGGGGAGTCGCCGCGGGATGTCGAGGCCCGCGTCGGGGACTTCCTGGCGGATGCCGTCGCCCGCCCGGGGCCGCCCCTGCTGCTCGTCACGCACGACGCGGTGGTGCTGGCGCTGCGCCGGCTGCTCGGGCCCCCGCCGCCGGGCGACGCCCGCGTGGTCAACGCCTCGATGGCCCGCTGGCGGCGTGACGGCGCGGGGCACTGGGAACTCGTGGACTGGAACCGAACCGCGGCCCCCGGACGTTAATGTCGGCAAGTCGTCACGGGAGGCAGGAAGTTACGGCGGATTTCGCTCTCCGTATAGCGGGGGAAGCGCTCCGTCGCGTTTACTGTCCTCCCCGATACGGCGGACCGGATGGGGCCGGCCGTCCATGGGAATCACCGGGGGCCTACCTGTGGGGGACGTATCTGTGGTGAAGGACATGGCCGCCCGCGCGGCGGTCGACGACGAGGGGACCCTCGACCCGAGGGTGACCGCCCTGCGGGCCGCGGTCGCCCGTTGTCGCCGTGAACTCGCCGGGTACCGCGCCAACTTACCGGACCGGCACATCGCCGAGGACGAGCTCTCCGCGCTGGCCGCCGCCGCGGCCGCCGGCGTCCCGGACGTCCTGCGGCTGCGTCGCGGCCTGCTCGTGATCGCCGGGGCGCTCGGCTCCGTCAGCGCCCTGGCCGGTGCCCTCACCGAGGTCCGGCGGGCGATCGAGCTGTTCGGCACCCCGCGTCCCGAGTGACGCGGGGTGCCCGCGGGGCCGGTCAGCCGAGCTCGGCCAGCCGGGGGACGGCCGGCGCGCAGTGGCTGTCGATCCAGCCGGCCGGTTCGGCGTCCGGCGGCACCACGATGACCGTGTCGATGCCGAGTTCGGCGTAACCGGCCATCTCGGCGACGAAGGCGTCGGTGTCGCCGGCGCGGAGGGAGTCGCCGACGAAGAGCATGGTCTTGCGGATCCGCGCGTAGTCGCGTCCGGCCTCGTCGCAGTGTGCGCGCAGCACGTCCAGCTTGTGCGCGACGTCGGCGGTCGAGGAGGCGAAGAGGTTGCAGGCGTCCGCGTACCGGGCGACCAGGCGGAGCGTCTTCCGCTCGCCGCCGCCCCCGATCATGATCTCGGGGCGGGGCGTGCTCACCGGGGGCGGCGTGCAGCGGGTCTCCGCCAGCGAGTAGTGCGCGCCCTTGAAGGGGCCGTCGTCGTCCTGGTCCCACATCTGCAGGCAGATCCGCAGCGTCTCCTCCAGCCGCTCGAAGCGCTCCGCGAGCGGCGGGAAGGGCACGCCCAGGCCCAGGTGCTCACGCTCGTACCAGGCCGCGCCGACGCCCAGGGTCGCCCGGCCGCCGGACAGCACGTCGAGGGTGGTCGCGATCTTCGCCAGCAGGCCGGGATGGCGGTAGGTGATCCCCGTGACGAGGACGCCCAGCCGTACGGAGGAGGTGCGGGCGGCGAGGAAGCCCAGCGTCGTGTAGGCCTCCAGCATCGCCGCCTCGGCGCCCCCGTTGTTCTCCATCTGGAAGTAGTGGTCCATCACCGACAGCCAGCCCGCGCCGGCCGACTCGGCGGCCTCGCCGGCCGCGGCGAACGCGGGCGCGAGCCCGGCGGGTCCCTGGGGGTGGTCGAATTTCGTGAGGTGCAGGCCCAGTTGCATGGTTCTCCCCGTCCGGGGTCGTGGTCGCTACGGTGACGACCGTAGGCCTTGGAGTGCGCTCGAGGTCAAGCCACCGTGAGACCGCCGTGAGGTGCCCCGAGCCGCCCTGAGCCGCCCCTCACACCGGTTCCGCGCCGGCCGGCACGGGGTCCTCGGCCGGCTCGGCGCAGCGTCGCCTCGACGTCGCGTGCGACGGCCTGGGCGAGCGGCATCCGCAGCACGAGCGCGATGGGTGCGACCCCGAGGGCCACGACGCCGGCCCCGCCGCCCGCACGGACACCGGACCCGGCGGGCGGAATCGTGACGCCCCGGGTCAGGCGGCGCCGTTGCTGGCCAGCGCGGACGACAGTTGCCGTGCCACGCCCTGCAGCACCGGCACGATCTTCTCCGTGGCCGCCTCGGTCACCCGTCCGGCGGGTCCGGAGATGGAGATGGCGGCGGCCGTGGGGGAGTCGGGGACGGTGACCGCCAGGCAGCGGACCCCCACCTCCTGCTCGTTGTCGTCCACGGCGTAGCCCTGGGCGCGGATGTGCTCCAGTTCCGCGAGGAAGACGTCCGGGTCGACGATGGTCCGCTCGGTGGCCGCCGGCATCCCGGTGCGGGCCAGCAGGGCCCGTACCTCCTCCGGCGGGACGTGCGCCAGCAGGGCCTTGCCGACTCCCGTGGAGTGCGGCAGGACGCGCCGTCCGACCTCGGTGAACATCCGCATCGAGTGCCGCGAGGGGACCTGGGCGACGTAGACGACCTCGTCCCCGTCCAGGAGCGCCATGTTGGCGGTCTCGCCGGTCGCCTCGACCAGTTCCGCCAGGTAGGGGCGGGCCCAGGTGCCCAGGAGGCGGGCCGAGCTCTCGCCGAGGCGGATCAGCCGGGGTCCCAGCGCGTAGCGGCGGTTGGGCTGCTGGCGCACGTAGCCGCAGTCGACCAGGGTGCGCATCAGGCGGTGGATCGTGGGCAGGGGCAGTCCGCTGCTCGCGGACAGTTCGCTGAGGCCCACCTCCCCGCCCGCATCGGCCATCCGCTCCAGCAGGTCGAAGGCGCGTTCGAGGGACTGCACGCCCCCGGCGCGGTCTGACGCCACGTTTCCTCCCCAGGCGGACGGTGTAGTGGTGCAGCCTACCGACCCTGACCAGGCATGCGATCGCCGTTCGGGGCGGTCGTGGGCGCGGCGGTGGCCGGTGGGCGCGGAAAACGCATTCCATTGGGTGGAATTCTCCAACTGTACTGCCGGAGCCTCCCGTGGTGCCCGGGCAGGGGTTGACGCAGGCTCGCGCGCGAGCGGAGGATGCATTTCAACAGAACGTTGAATTTCTGTGGGACGCCGGTGGAAGGGGAACGCGTGTCCGAGGCCGCTGACGGGATCGAACTGGTGCTGCGTTCACCACGGGTGGTCACACCGCACGGCGAGCGCCCCGCCGACGTGGCCGTCGCCGGCGGCCGGATCGCCGCCGTCCTGCCGTACGGGACCGAGCCCCCTCCCGGCGCCCGCCTGGTCGACCTCGGCGCGGACGCCCTGCTCCCCGGCCTGGTCGACACCCACGTGCACGTCAACGACCCCGGCCGCACCGAGTGGGAGGGCTTCGAGACCGCCACCCGGGCGGCCGCCGCCGGCGGCGTCACGACGCTGATCGACATGCCGCTCAACAGCGTCCCCCCGACCACCACCACCGCCCACCTGGAGGTCAAGCGCGCGACCGCCCGCGGCCGGATCCACACCGACGTCGGCTTCTGGGGCGGCGCCGTCCCCGGCAACACCAAGGACCTGCGCCCGCTCCACGACGCCGGGGTCTTCGGCTTCAAGTGCTTCCTGCTGCCCTCGGGCGTCGAGGAGTTCCCGCAGCTCGCCCCGGCCGAACTGGAGGAGGCGATGCGCGAGATCGCCCGCTTCGACGGGCTGCTGATCGTCCACGCCGAGGACCCCCGGCTCATCGACGGCGCCCCGCAGCCCTCCGGGCCCGCGTACGCCGGCTTCCTCGCCTCCCGCCCCCGCGCCGCCGAGAACGCCGCCGTCGAGGCGCTGATCGCCCTCGCCCGCCGCCTGGACTGCCGGGTGCACGTCCTGCACCTGTCCTCCGCCGAGGCCCTGCCCCTGATCGCCGCCGCCCGCCGCGACGGCGTACGCCTGACGGCCGAGACCTGCCCGCACTACCTCACGCTCACCGCCGAGGAGGTCCCGGACGGCGCGACCGAGTTCAAGTGCTGCCCGCCGATCCGCGAGGCGGGCAACCGGGAGGCCCTGTGGCAGGGCCTGCTCGACGGCACCCTCGACTGCGTCGTCTCCGACCACTCGCCCTCCACCGTCGACCTCAAGCACCTCGACACCGGCGACTTCGGCGCCGCCTGGGGCGGGATCTCCTCCCTCCAGCTCGGCCTGCCCGCGATCTGGACCGAGGCCCGCCGGCGTGGCGCCACGCTCGCCGACGTGGTCCGCTGGATGGCGCGGGGCCCGGCGCGGCTGGCCGGACTCACCACCAAGGGCGCCGTCGCGCCGGGCCATGACGCCGACTTCGCCGTCCTGGCGCCCGACGAGAGCTTCACCGTGGACCCGGCGGCGCTCCACCACCGCAACCGGGTCACCGCCTACGCGGGCCGCACCCTCCAGGGGGTCGTACGGAGCACCTGGCTGCGCGGCGAGCGGATCGCCGACCACGGCACCCCGGCCCACCCCTCCGGCCGCCTCATCACAAGGGAGAACGCGTGACCGCCACACCCCGGTACACCGGCGCCGCCCAGCCGTACCCCGGAGGGGACCCCTACGCCGACTACCGCGGCGCCGACCTGCCCTTCACGGGCCTCGTCGACCTCGCCGACCGGCGCCTGGGCGCCGGGGTGATCGCCGCCAACGACGAGTTCTTCGCCGAGCGGGAGAACCTGCTCGTCCCCGGACGCCCCGAGTTCCGCGCCGAGCACTTCGGCCACAAGGGCCAGGTCATGGACGGCTGGGAGACCCGCCGCCGCCGCGGCACCGACGCCGCCGACCCGCACCCCGCCGACGCCGACCACGACTGGGCGCTGATCCGCCTGGCCGCCCCCGGGGTCGTGCGCGGCCTGGTCGTGGACACAGCCCACTTCCGCGGCAACCACCCCCAGCAGATCGCCGTCGAGGCCACCTGCGCGCCCCTGGCCGCCGCGCCCGAGGACCTGCTCGCCGACGGCGTGCGGTGGACGGAACTCGTGCCCCGTACGGCCGTCGGCGGCCACGCCGCCAACGGCTTCGAGACGGCCGTGGAGCGCCGCTTCACCCACCTGCGGCTCAAGCAGTTCCCCGACGGAGGCATCGCCCGGCTCCGCGTCCACGGCGAGGTCGTCCCCGACCCGGCGTGGCTGACCGCGCTCGGCACCTTCGACCTGGTCGCGCTGGAGAACGGCGGCACCGCCGAGGACGTCTCCGACCGCTTCTACTCCTCCCCGTTCAACCCGATCCTGCCGGGCACGTCCCGCCGCATGGGCGACGGCTGGGAGACCCGCCGCCGCCGCGACAAGGGCCACGACTGGGCGCGCTACCGCCTCGCCGGGCAGGGCGTCGTCCGCGCCGCCGAGATCGACACCGGCTACTACAAGGGCAACGCCGCCGGCTGGGCCGCCCTGCTCGGCCGCGACGGCGAGGACGGTAACTGGTTCGAGATCCTGCCCCGCACCCCCCTGCAGCCCGACACCGTCCACCGCTTCGTGGTCGACGTCCCGCCCGCCACCCACGTGCGCCTGGAGACCTACCCCGACGGCGGCATCGCCCGGCTGCGCCTGTGGGGCTCGCTGACCGACGCGGGCGCCGACCGCCTCACCCGGCGGTGGGACGCCCTGGCCTGACGGGCTTCAAGAGGCGGCGGGCACGAGCCGCACCAGACCGAGCGAGGTGCAGTCGCCGGCCGTCGCCTGGACGGCGCGTACCGCCCAGCGGCCCGGAGGCAGTGGGACGGGGGCCTGTTCGGGCCTGCCGCCGCCGGGGTATTCGACGCCCAGCAGGCCGCCCGCCTCGGCGGAGTCCATGAGCACCGCGGGCCCGTCGCTCCGCCACGTCCCGGACGCCTCCCACTCGACGGCGGGATCGGCGAGAACCGCCTCGGCCGCCGCGACCAGTTCGGCCTCGGAGTCGGCGCCGCATCACCCCCGCGAGGTCGTCCACGGCGCAGGCCCGGTCGTAGTCGTCGGGGACGTCCCCGTCGCCGATGACCATCCCCTGCTCCGTGCAGCCGCCCCAGGCGGACAGGGCGGAGACGGGAACGACGATCAGCGGGCCGCCCATGGACTCCACCCACGCGGGGGCAGGCCGGGGCTCCGCGGAGACGTCGGGCGTGAAGGCATCCACGGCGCGAGTATGGCGCGCGGCGCCGACAGTGCGTCCCCTCCGGGGCCCCGGTGCCCCGGAGGGGGGTTGGTGCCGCGCGGCGCCGGCGTCTCCCTCGTACGCCGGCGCCGCGCGGGGTCGGTCAGCCCGCCGGCGTCAGCCGGAAGGACTGGGCGGCGGTGCCGTTACAGGTGTACTGCTGCAGCAGGGCGCCGTCGGCCGTCGAGGCCGCCGTGACGTCCAGGCACTTGCCGCTGTGCCGGGCCGTGAGGACGTACGACCCGTCCGCCTGGAGCACCGGCTTCCACTGCTGGTTGGCGCCCGAGGACCACTGCCAGGTCTGCACCGGCACGGAGTCACCCGTCGCCGACGCCCCGCCGGTGACGTCCCAGACCTGCTCGGTGGCGGTTGCGTTGCGGTTCACCACCCGGTAGTAGCCGCCGTCGGTCGGGCGGAACTGCCACTGCTGGTTGGCCTGCCCGGCGACGCAGCTCCACTGCTGCACCGCGGTGCCGTTGGCGGTGCCCCGGTCCTTGGCGTCCACGCACTTGCCGGAGCCGGCGCCGGCCACCTGGTACCAGGCGGAGGTGCTGATGCCGTCCCCGCCACCGCCGTCACCGCCGGTCGGCGCACCGGACCAGGTGAACGTGGTCGTGGCGCGGGCGGGCAGGCTGTACGAGAAGTGCTGCCCGGCCTCGCGGACCGTGACCTGCTGGGCGGACGACGAGGCGTTGTGGGTGACCAGCACCCGCTGCCCGTCGGTGTTGACGAAGGCCGTGTTCCACACCGGGTCGGTGGCGTTGCTGCCGATCCGCACCGCGCCCGCGCGGACGAACTTCGTCAGCTGGCCCATCGTGTAGTACTCGACGGTGTAGTCGACCTGCCCGCTGCGCGCGTCGCCGTTGTGGACCGTGATCAGGCCGGTGCAGGTGCCGCAGCCGCCCGCGTGCGGGCCCATCGCCTGGTCCAGCGCCAGCGACCACTTCACGTAGGAGCGGGCCCAGTTGCGGGTGAAGCCGGTGATGTCGCGCAGGTCCTCCAGCTGCTGGTCGGTGACCCAGGTGCCGCCGGAGTGCTCGGTCTCGTACTGCGGCACGCCGGGGTACTGGCTCTGCACGGTGCTGCCCAGCGCGTAGTTCGGCGGGGTGGGCGCGTAGCCGTGCCAGGCGACGCCGCCGAAGAGCGGGTCGCCGCGCAGGGCGGCGTCGGCGAGCTGGCCGGCGCCGGTGGTGTTCCAGTCGCCGTGGTTCCAGTCGTGGATCAGCGCCTTGGTGGTGATCCCGGCCAAACGGAACGCGGGGAAGAGGTGGTTCTTGGTGAAGTCCAGCAGCGTGGCCGCCGTCCACTCCATCGTGGGGTAGCCGCTGTTCGCGCCGCAGCACTGGGGTTCGTTCTGCACCGAGACGTAGTCGACGTGGATGCCGCGCTGCTCGTACGCCTGCAGGTACTTCACGAAGTACTGCGCGTAGGTGTCGTAGAACTCCGGCTTCAGCTTGCCCATCTGGGTCAGCTTGCCGTTGTCCTTCATCCACGCCGGCGCCGACCACGGCACCGCCATGATCTTCAGTGCCGGGTTGAGCTGGCGCGCCTGCTGGGTCAGCGGCAGGACGTCGGCCAGGTCCCGGGAGATGGAGAAGTCCGACAGGTCGCAGCAGGTGTCGTCGTACGTGTAGTGACTGCGCGCGATGTCCGAGGCGCCCATGGGGTTCCGCAGGAAGCCCAGGCCGATGCCCTCCGTGGGGGAGAACAGCTTGCGCATCGTGGCGTCACGGGTGGCCGCCGACAGCGCGCCGGAGGAGTTCATCAGCCAGGCGGCGCTGTCGGTGAAGGACGCCCCGCCGCCCTCGAAGGGCTGGTAGCGGGCGGCGGGGTCGACCGTGATGACCGTGCCGCCGCTGCCGTTGCCCGCCTCGAAGGCGGCCGGGGTCTGCGCCTGTAGGCCCTTGACGACGGTCCTGCCGTCGGAGGTGGTGGTCATGGTGACCTGGACGGCCGTGGCGGCGGCCGCTCCCGGTCCGGCGAGCACCAGCCCGGCTAACGCCGCGGCGACCGCCGCGAGCACGGCGACCAGGCGTCTGACGTGGGGGGAGTGTGGCATCGCGGATCTCCTGTGTGGGGGGTGGAGACGGGATGGCGAGGGAGGTCAGGCCGCGCTGCGGGCGCGGCGCCGGTGGGCGGCGATGATGTCGGCGTAGCGGCGGCCGCTGCCCTTCACGGTCCGGCGCTGGGTCGCGTAGTCGACGTGGACGAGGCCGAAGCGCTTGGCGTAGCCGTACGCCCACTCGAAGTTGTCCAGCAGCGACCAGGCGAAGTAGCCGGCGAGCGGGGCACCGCCGCGCACGGCACGGGCGCAGGCCGCCAGGTGCTCCTCCAGGTAGGCGGTGCGCTCGGGGTCGTGGACCTGCCCGTCGGGGCCGACGTGGTCCTCGTACGCCGAGCCGTTCTCGGTGACGTAGATCTTGCGGGCGCCGTACTCCTCGGTCAGCCGCAGCAGCAGCCGCTCCAGACCGCCGGCGTGCACCTCCCAGTCCATCGCGGTGCGGCGGACGTCCGGGACGCGTACGGCACGGGTGTGGGGGACCGGCCCCGACGGGTCGTCGGCAACGATGTCACGGAAGTAGTAGTTGAGGCCCAGCCAGTCCAGCGGCGCGGCGATGGTCTCCATGTCACCCGTCTGCACGGGCAGTTCGACCCCGTACAGCTCCAGCATGTCCTGCGGGTAGCCGCGGCCGTGGATCGGGTCCAGCCACCAGCGGTTGGTGTGGCCGTCGGAGCGCAGCGCCGCGGCGACGTCCTCGGGACGGTCGGAGGCCGGCTCGCAGGGGCTGAGGTTGTTGACGATGCCGATCTGCGCGTGCGGGACCGCGGCGCGCAGCGCCTGCACCGCCAGGCCGTGGCCCAGGTGCAGGTGGTACGAGGCGCGGACGGCGGCCGTCAGGTCGGTGAGGCCGGGGGCCATCACGCCCTGCAGGTGGCCGATCCAGGCCGAGCACAGCGGCTCGTTGAGCGTCGCCCAGTGGGTGACCCGGTCCCCGAGCCGCTCGGCCACCACGGCCGCGTAGTCGGCGAAGCGCAGCGCGGTCTCGCGCTCCGGCCAGCCGCCGCGGTCCTGCTGCGCCTGCGGCAGGTCCCAGTGGTACAGGGTGGGGAAGGGGGTGATGCCGGCCTCCAGCAGGCCGTCGACCAGGCGGTCGTAGAAGGCCAGGCCCGCGGGGTTGACCGGCCCGCCGCCCTGCGGCATCACGCGCGGCCAGGCGAGGGAGAAGCGGTACGCGTCCAGACCGAGCCGGCCCATCAGGCCGATGTCCTCCGGCACGCGGTGGTAGTGGTCGCAGGCGACGTCACCGGTGTCGCCGCCTGCGACCTTCCCCGGCGTGCGGGAGAAGGTGTCCCAGATGGATGGTGCACGGCCGTCCTCGGCCACGGCTCCTTCGATCTGGTAAGCGGCCGTCGCGGCGCCCCACACGAATCCGTCGGGGAGGGCGCTGAGGTCGAGGGTCACGGACTGCCTTTCGTTCGGGGGACGCTGAGGGGCGGTGGGGCTCACTTGACGGCGCCGGCGGTCAGCCCGGCGACGAGGTAGCGCTGCAGGAGCAGGAACCCGGCGACCACGGGCACGCTCACCACGAGCGAGGCGGCCATGACCTGGTTCCAGTACACGTCGGTCTGGGTGGCGTAGCCCTGAAGGCCGACGGCGAGCGTGCGGGTGGTGTCGTTGGTCATGACGGAGGCGAACAGGACCTCGCCCCAAGCCGTCATGAAGGCGTACACGCAGACCGCGACGATGCCGGGCACGGCGGCCGGGACGACCACCCGGAACAGCGCGCCCAGCGGCCCGCAGCCGTCGACCATGGCGGCCTCGTCCAGGTCCCGGGGGATCGAGTCGAAGTAGCCCGCCAGCATCCAGATGGAGAAGGGGAGCGAGAAGGTGAGGTAGGTCAGGATCAGGCCGCCGCGGCTGCCGTACAGGGCGATGCCCGTCGCGTTCCCGAGGTTGACGAAGATCAGGAAGAGCGGCAGCAGGAAGAGGATGCCGGGGAACATCTGGGTGGACAGGATCGTCACCGAGAAGAAGCGGCGCCCCTTGAAGTCGTAGCGGCTCACCGCGTACGCCGCGAAGATCGCCACCGCGACCGAGCACAGCGTCGCCCCGCCCGCCACGAGCAGCGAGTTCACGAAGTACCGCGCGAGCGGCACGGTGTGCCAGATGTCGGCGTAGGGGCGCAGGGTGAAGCCGCTGGGGAACCAGCGGAACGGGCCCTGCACGTCCTGCAGCGGCTTCAGCGACGAGACGACCATGACGAACACCGGCGCCAGCGCGAAGGCCGTCAGCACGGTCAGCACGATCCGGCGGGTCCACACGAAGGAGCGCGGCGCGGCCATGGGGCTGCGGACGTCAGGCATCCTTCCTCCTCAGGGAGGTCGCGAGCAGGTAGAGCACCGTCACGACGAGCAGGAACAGCAGCAGGAGCACGGACATCGCCGAGCCGGAGCCGAAGTTCCAGGTCACGAAGGACGACTGGTAGATGTGGATCGAGATCAGGTCCGCGGCGTCCGGCGCCGCCCGCCCGAACAGCACGTAGGGCGTGTTGAAGTCGTTGAACGTCCACAGGAACAGCACCAGCACCAGCACCTGGTTGACCGGGCGCAGCGACGGCAGGGTGATCCTGCGGATCTGCTGCCAGATCCCGGCGCCGTCCATCGCCGCCGCCTCGTACAGCTCGCGCGGGATGTTCTGCAGACCGGCCATCAGGCACAGGAAGGCGAACGGCCACTGCCGCCACACCGACACCGTCACCAGCGCGTAGAAGCTGTTGTCGCCGATCAGCCAGAAGGGCCGGCCGTCGGTGAGGTGCAGCTGGTCGTGGATGACGTGGTTGATCATGCCGGTGTCGCGCTGGAACATGAACGACCAGGTGATCACCGCCGCGTAGACCGGCAGCGCGTACGGCACCAGGAAGACCGCGCGCAGCAGTCCGCGGCCGCGGAAGGCGTCCTGCATGAGGATGGCGGCGGCGGTGCCGAACAGCCAGGACAGCCCGACCGCCAGCACCGTGAACTCACAGGTGACGAGGAAGGACTTGAGCAGGTCCTCGCCGACCGGGGCGTTGAAGTCCACCGCCACGCGGTAGTTGTCCAGGCCCTTCCAGGGGGCGGCGGACCAGTCGCTGATGAAGAACTGCGTGAGCTCCTTGAAGCTCATCACGACGCCGACGACCATCGGCACCAGGTGGATGAGCAGTTCCAGCGCGAGGGCCGGCAGCAGCAGGACGTACGGGAGCGACGCGCGCCGCAGCCGCGCCGGCAGGCGCAGCCGCGACAGCGGGGCCCTCCCCCCGGCGGCCCGCCGGCCGCCGGGGGAAGGCGTCTTGGAGCTGTGCCGGACGGGCGGCACGGTGGCGGTCATCGGTTCCTTCACGCTCACGACGCCGGCATCTGCTGCTGGGCCTTTTCGAGGGCGGCCTTGACGCTGTCGGTGGTGACCGGCTTGCCGGCGGCGGCGTCGGCGAACAGGTCCTTCATCGCGGTGCCGACGGCGGTCTCGAACTGGCTCTCGTTGGCGACCTGCGGCAGCGGCGCCGCGCTGTTGGCGAGCGCGTCCGCGAGGACCTTCAGGTCCGGGGTGGCGAAGGCCGGGTCGGACTGGGCGGCCTTGACCGGCGGGAGCGAGCCGTAGGTGCCGTTGAGGAGTTTCTGCTCGTCGTCGCTGGTCATGAACTTCACGAACTTCAGGGCGCCGTCGACGTTGTCGGTCTTCTTGAAGACGGCCAGGTTGATGCCCGCGACCATCGAGTTCACGGCGGTGTCGCCGGAGGCGCCGGCGGCCTGGAACGGCACCTGGGCGACGCCGTAGTCCTCGGGCTTCATGCCGTGGGACTTCAGCGAGGAGCCGGCGGCCTGCCACAGCAGCATGGCGGCCTTGCCGGTGGCGAAGTCGGCGACGGACTGGTTGGCGGCGTACTCGGCGTTGCCGGGGGCCGCGATCTTGTCCTTGGCGATGAAGTCGATGTACTGCTTGACGGCCGCGACCGCCTCGGGGGTGGTGAACGTCGGCTTGCCCGAGGCGTCGAAGAAGTCGGCGCCGTGCTGCTTGCCGAAGACGAAGGCGTGGTGGACGTTCTCGGAGAGGTTGCCGCCCTCGACGGCGAGGCCGTACTTGCCGCCCTTGGTGAGCTTCTTGCCGTCGGCGACGAGCTCGTCCCAGGTGGCGGGCGGGTTGGCTATGCCCGCGTCGGCGAACATCTTCTTGTTGTAGTACAGGCCGTACGCCAGCGAGTACAGCGGGACCGCGGCCGGGTCCTTGCCCTCGGCGCCCGTCGCGCCCAGGGCCGAGGAGACGAAGCGGTCCTTGCCGCCGATGGCGTCGAAGGCCTTGGCGTCGAAGGGGCGCAGCGCGCCGGTGGCCTGCAGCGAGGCGGACCAGGTGTTGCCGATGTTGAGCACGTCGGGGCCCTGGCCGGAGGTGGCCGCGGCGAGGATCCGGTTGAGCAGGTCGGACCACGGGATGACCTCGAGCTTGACCTTGATCCCGGTCTGCTTCTCGAACTTCTTGAGCTCGGGCGTCAGGGTGGCCTTGTCCGCCTCGAGGCTGGCGCCCTGGTTGCTGGCCCAGTAGGTGAGCTCCTTGGGGCTGCCGTTGCCGCTGCCGTCGGTCGAGGAGCCGCCGCCGCACGCGGTGGCGGAGGCGATGAGCGCGGCCGCGAGCGTCACGGCGGCCGTGGTACGGGTGATGTGCATGACCGGGGATCCCTCTCCAGGGTGGGTGCCTTCGGGAAGTGAAGAACGTCACGCCTTAATTCAAGGCGTGATTTAACGTCTGAGAAAACCTGGCGTCAAGACTTGGCGCAGCGATAGATTCAGCCGGGGAGGGAGCACCATGGCAGACCGAGGCAAGCGGACCGTACGCGACCTGCGGCGGGGCAACCGTTCGGCGCTCTTGCGTCACCTGTACTTCGAAGGACCCCTCAGCCGTCAGGAGTTGGCCAGGGACACCGGACTGAGCACAGGTTCCATCAGCAACGTCGTGGCCGAGCTGATCGCCGACGGCGTCGTCGAGGAGGCCGGCTCCGTGGAGTCCGACGGCGGGCGCCCCCGCGTCATGCTCAAGGTCGCCCCCCGCCACGGCTTCCTCATCGGGGTCGACGTCGGCGAGACCCGGGTCCGCGTCACCCTCTTCGACCTCGCCCTCACCGAACTGTCCTCCACCGACCGACCGCTGGCCGACAGCGGTCACGACGTCGCCCTGGTCGTCCAGCTCATCCTCGACGGCCTCTCCGTCGTCCTGGAGGACAGCCGCGTCGATCCCGCCCTCGTGCTCGGCGTGGGCATCGGCGTGCCCGGCATCGTCGAGCAGGGCACCGGCGGCGCGGGCGCGGTCGTCCACGGCCAGACCATCGACTGGGACGCCGTCCCCCTCGGCGCGCTGCTCGCCGAGGGCACCGCCCTGCCGCTCCACATCGACAACGGCGCCAAGACCCTCGGCCAGGCCGAGATGTGGTTCGGCGCCGGGCGGGGCGCCCGCAACGCCGTGATCGCGCTGCTCGGCTCCGGGGTCGGCGCCTGCGTGGTCGCCGACGGCAAGCCGTACCGCGGCGCCAGCAGCAGCGCGGGGGAGTGGGGCCACACCACCCTCCAGGTCGGCGGGCGGCGCTGCCGCTGCGGCGCCCGCGGCTGCCTGGAGGCCTACGTCGGCGCCGAGGCGCTCATCGAACGCTGGGACGCGCCGACCGGGGTGAGCGAGGAGGCCGCGATCGCCGCCCTCCTCGACGCCGCCGAGGCCGGTGAGACCGCCGCCGTCGCGCTGCTCGACGAGACCGCCGAGTACCTCGGCGCGGGCATCGCCGACCTCGTCAACCTCTTCAACCCCGAGCGCATCGTGCTGTCCGGCTGGACCGGCCTGATGATCGGCCCCCGGCTGCTCGACGCGGTCCGCGAGGCCACCGCCGCCTACGCGCTGCACCACCCCTGCGCCCAGACCTCCATCGAGCTGGGCCGGCTCGGGACGGACGCGGTCACGGTCGGCGCCGCCACCCTGCCGCTCGCCCGCTTCCTCGACGCCGGCGGC
>NZ_JARAVK010000190.1:0-18048 GCF_033792765.1 Streptomyces sp. PA03-6a
GGGCGTACGGTGAGGGGGACCCGGGGTGCCTGAGTGGGCGGAGTGCCGCGTGAGGCGGGGGTGGGTTCATCCCCTAATGTGGCTTTCGTCGTTGAGGTACCGGGGAGAAGGGGAGCGATGGATCGCACCGTCGTTCGTTGTGCCGAAGGGCACGTTTTCAGCACCGCCACGTTCCCGATGCAGAACCTGGGCGCCGGAAGGCTCGGCCCCGGGCGCTTGATCAGGTGTCCGCGGTGTGCGCGGCTGCGGAGCGCCGTCCCCGTGGCGGCTGACAGCGGCAAGTAGCCGCGCAGGTCCGGACGCGCAGGTCGGACGTGACGCGGGGCTCCGGGCCGGGTCGGCTCGATTCGGCCCGGAGCCCGGTCCCCGCGTAATCTGCTTGCGTGCTTCTCTCTGACAAGGACATCCGGACCGAGATCGACAACGGGCGGGTCGGGATCGACCCGTACGAGCCGTCGATGGTGCAGCCGTCGAGCATCGACGTCCGGCTGGACCGCTTCTTCCGGGTGTTCGAGAACCACCGGTACCCGCACATCGACCCGGCCGTCGAGCAGCCGGACCTGACGCGGCTGGTGGAGCCGGAGGGGGACGACGCGTTCATCCTCCACCCCGGGGAGTTCGTGCTGGCCTCGACGTACGAGGTGATCTCCCTGCCGGACGACATCGCCTCGCGCCTGGAGGGCAAGTCGAGCCTCGGCCGGCTGGGGCTGCTGACGCACTCGACGGCGGGCTTCATCGACCCCGGTTTCTCGGGGCACGTGACGCTGGAGCTGTCGAACGTCGCCACGCTGCCGATCAAGCTCTGGCCGGGCATGAAGATCGGGCAGCTGTGCCTCTTCCGCCTGACCTCGTCGGCGGAGTTCCCGTACGGCTCGGACAAGTACGGTTCGCGGTACCAGGGGCAGCGGGGGCCGACGCCGTCGCGTTCCTACCTCAACTTCCACCGGACGAAGGTCTGAGCGCATGAGCGGGCCGGCGCCGGAGAACCTGACGTACGAGGCCTTCGGGCAGGCGGTGCGGGACCTGGCGCAGACGGTCGCCGACGACGGCTTCGAGCCGGACCTCGTGCTGTCGATCGCCCGCGGCGGGGTGTTCGTGGCGGGCGGGCTCGCGTACGCGCTCGACTGCAAGAACATCCACCTGGTGAACGTCGAGTTCTACACCGGGGTCGGGACGACGCTGGAGATGCCGGTGATGCTGGCCCCGGTGCCGAACGCGATCGACTTCTCCGACAAGAAGGTGCTGATCGCGGACGACGTCGCCGACACGGGCAAGACGCTCAAGCTCGTCCGCGACTTCTGCGCCGACCACGTCGCCGAGGTGCGCAGCGCGGTGATCTACGAGAAGTCGCACTCGCTCGTGAAGTGCGACTACGTCTGGCGGCGCACCGACGACTGGATCAACTTCCCCTGGAGCGTCCTGCCTCCGGTGCGCGGGGCGGGGGAGCCGATCACCCCGTCGAGGGACGCGCTCTGATCCATGGCCGTGCCGCAGCTGCACTTCGTGGCCGGGTCCTTCGTGAACTTCCGGGACCACGCGTTCCAGGACGCCGGCGGGCACGCGTTCCGCTGGGTCTCCCTCAAGGCGTTCCGTTTCCCGCCCGGGGCGGGTGACCGGGAGCTGCTGGGGGCGCTGATCGCCCACGAGCAGTTCCGCGACGACTACGCGGGGGGCGACGTCGAGCCGGACGGCACGCGCCACGGCCCGTACCGGCTCGACCGCATCAGCCCGGGCGCCTACCGGCCGGTGGCCCCCGCTGACGCGATCCGGACGCTTCGGGGCTGGGCCGCCCGGTACGGCAGGGTCCCCACGTCCCTGGAAGCCGTGCTCGAGGAGCGGGTGCACCGCGTGATCGGCCCCGGGACCGCCTGCCACCGTCTGGCCGACCTGGGCAGGGACGCGTTCCACGACTGGGGCGGTGTGCACTGCGCGTTCCACGAGTACGTCGTCGTCGACCACGCGCACGCGGCCCTGACGCTCCTCGTGGCGGCCGACGACTGAGGCCGCCGGTGGGACATGGGTAAGGGGCGCCACTCCTGGAGTGGCGCCCCTTACCCGTGGTTCCGGTTCCGCGTGCCGGGGTGGCGGGCGGGCCTCAGATCACCGGGAGCTTGAAGAGCACCAGCAGCGCGATCAGCTGGATCGACGCCGCCCCCAGGGCCTTGGGCCACGGGAGGTCGTGGGACTTGGAGACCATGGAGGTCAGCAGGGCGGCGCAGCCGATCCAGGTGGCCCAGCCGAGGAACTGGACGAAGCTGTTGGCGCTGCCCAGGAAGACGGCGAAGACCAGGCGCGGGGCGTCGGTCAGCGAGGTGACGAGCATCGCCAGGCCGATGGTGGGCGCCCAGGCGCCGTCGCCGCCGAGCTGGCGGGCGAGGGCGTTGGTGACGGCGCCGAGCATCAGGCCGCAGAGGATGACGGCGATGGCCGTGCACACCACCCAGGGGACGCTGTTGGAGAGGGTGGCGTCGAGCACGTCCTCGCGGGCGCTGTCGAAGCCGAAGACGGCGAGCAGCCCGTAGAGGAAGGTGACGATCAGGGCGGGGCCCCACACCTGGTAGTCGCGCATCTGCCAGAAGGTGGCGGACGGGCGCATGACGATCCCGCTCAGCAGCTGCTTCCAGCCGAGCCGGGGGCCGGCCGGGGGCGCCATGGTGTGGCCCGCGCGGTAGGTGGACACCTGGTCCGGGTGCTGCGGGGACTGCGCTTCGTAGGGGTCGTAGGCGTCGGGCGCGTCGCCGATGGAGAAGGCGCGGGTGTGCCCGGGGTTGTTGTCGTACGAGGGCGCCGGCGCCGCGGAGCCGCCGAAGTACTCGGGCTCACCCTCGGCGGCCGGTGTGAAGCCGTGGTGGGGCTGCTGCCCGCCCGGCGAGGTGTTCTGCTGCGGGTAGCCGCCGTACTGCTGATGCGGGTGCTGCACGTCCCCGTCCCGTCCGCGTCCGTTCCTGAATCCAGCCACGCCTCGAACGTACCCGTTCGCGGGGGCGGAGGGCGGTGCCCCCCGCCCCCGGAGGGGCATTGCTGCCAAGCTGTGACAGATTCCACGCCCGCGCGTGCGGGGTCAGTTGCCGAAGTTGGCGCCGAACAGGGGGCTTCCGGAGGTGGAGACGCCCACGGTGCTGGGGGCGATCGACAGCGCCCCGCTGGTGCTGATCTTGGTGCCGTCGGAGCGCAGGGCGGTGACGGCGCCGTTGCCGCCGTTCTCGCCGTAGGTGGTGACGGTCAGGTCGGCCTTGCCGTCGCCGTTGACGTCGTCGAGGTGGAGCTCGCCGCCGAACTGGTCGTACTTCTCGTCCGAGCCCGGCACGCCCGCGGTGTTCTGCGTGAAGTACTGGTAGCCGGCCGTGGTGTTGAGCCCGGTCGGCGAGCCGTACAGGAGGGTGACCGAGCCGGCGTCGACGACCCCGTCCAGGTCCTCGCCCGCGGAACCGACGGCGAGGTCCTGGAAGCCGTCGCCGTTGACGTCGCCGAGGTGGAGCTCGCTGCCGAAGGCGTCGCCCTTCTCGGAGCCGCCGGGGATGTTGCCGCTGTCCTGGGTGATGGACGTGGCGCTGCCGGGGCCGGTCGCGGTGCCGTAGACGACCTTGACGGTGCCGCCCTTGACGGAGCCGGGGACGCTGGGCTCGCCGCCCGTGCCCGGGTCCCAGCTGACGCCGATGACGATGTCGCCGTGGCCGTCGCCGTTGACGTCGCCGATGCCGGTGATGACGCCGCCCTGGAGCTTGACGGCGCGCGAGGCGACGAGGCCGGAGGCGGAGCCGGGGAGGTAGTAGTTGGCGTTCCAGCCGTAGTCGCTGGTGGTCTCGTAGCCGTCGACGATCAGGTCGCTCATGCCGTCGCCGTTGACCTCGCCCGCGGTGAGGTTGAGCGGTCCGGTGTCGCCGCCGGACTGGATCGGGGGCTTGACCGTGTAGCGGCCGCCGGAGGTGCCGCTCTTGGTGATGCCGCCCTTGTAGACGTAGACGGTGCTGGCGGAGGAGCCGACGGCGAGGTCGTCCTTGCCGTCGCCGTCGAAGTCGGCGGCCGCGAGGGAGCGGCCCCAGCGGTCGTGGCTGCTGGGCGCGGGGTCGGCGAGGGTGGTGCCCCCGGTGAGGCCCTTCGAGGAGCCCCACAGGATGGTGACCATGCCGCCGTCGACGTCGCTGCCGAGGTCCTCGGAGGCGGCGGCGACGGCCAGGTCGCTGAAGCCGTCGCTGTTGAAGTCGCCGACGGCGGTCATCCAGCCGAAGCCGTCGCCCTTCTCGGCGCCGCCGGGGACGCCGGAGGTGTTCTGGCTGATGACGCTGCGGCGGGCGGCGGTGAGGCCGTTGGAGGAGCCGTAGAGGGCGACGACCTGGCCGGCGCCCTTCAGGCCGCTCACGTAGGCGTTGCCGGCGGAGAAGGCGACGTCGGCGTAGCCGTCGCCGTTGAAGTCCGCCTTGTGGCCGGTGCCGGTGGCGGAGGCGGGGGTCGCCGCGAGGGTGAGGAGGCCGCCGGTGAGCGCGGCGGCTGCGGTCGCCGCGAGGGCGACCCGGGTGCGCTTGTGCATGCGGGTGTACTCCTGTGCATGCGGGGATGCCCGTGGGCATCCGCAGTCTGTGGAGGGGCCGCCGCGCCCGTTCACCCGGTGTTCAGCCGGACGGCGGACGCGGTTGGCACAACTCAGACCCGCGACCATCCCAAACAGTTGCGTGAGAGGCGCAAATTTTTTCGAGTGACCTGTGGGACGTCCGCGCCGCGCACCGGCTTCAGGAGCAGAGCGTGGCCCCGAAGGCGAGGCCGCCGGTCGGCCGGGGCAGCCCGAGTCCGGCCGCGGTGAAGGTGGCCGAACCGGTGGCGGTGATGCCGGAGGCGGTGCCGCGGAAGGTCCACACGCGGCCGCTGCCCGCGTCCTCGCCGGGGGCGGCGACGGAGAGGTCGGCGCGGCCGTCGCGGTTCAGGTCGCGCAGCAGGAGGCCGCATCCGGAGGTGCCGCCGAAGCCGTCGCCGCGCTCGTTGCCCCCGGGCACGCCCGCCGAGTCCTGGTGGAGGGTCCGGGCCCCGGTGGCGGTCAGGCCGGAGGGGGAGCCGGGCAGGACGGTCACGCTGCCCGCGTCGGCCACCGTGCCGACGTCCTCGCCGGGCACGCCGACCGCGAGGTCCGCGCGGCCGTCGCCGGTGAGGTCCGCCGCCGCCAGGGCCGCCCCGAAGCGGTCGCCGGCCTCGTCGCTGCCGGGTACGCCCGCCGTGCCCTGGGCGAGGTCCACCGGGGGCCGCGTGGCGGCCGGGCCCTGGGCGCTGCCGTACAGGACGCGGACGATGCCGCCGGTACGGGTGGGCAGCGGGTGCTCGGGCACCCACGGCTCCTCGGTGTCGTGGATGCCGAAGCCCGCGCCGCCGACGGCGACGTCCGCGCGGCCGTCCCCGTCGAAGTCGCCGACCGCCAGGGCCTCGCCCGTGGTCTCGCCGTACCAGGACGGCGCCCGGACGAGGCCGGCCGCGGTGCCGCGCAGATAGGCGGTGCCGCCGCCGTCGAGGCCGTTGTACGCCACGGCCGCGTCCGTCCTGCCGTCGCCGTCGATGTCGCCGACCGCGAGGCGGATGCGCCCGACGAAGTGCGGGATGCCGTCATCGGTGACGGTGGTGAGGGCGGCCGGTGCCCGGCCGGGGGCGAACGGGCCGAGGGCCACGGAGAGGCCCCCGCTCTCGTCGCCCCGGTTGCCGGTGATGATGTCGAGCCGCCCGTCGCCGTTGACGTCCGCCGCGGCCAGGCCGGCGAAGCCCGTGCCCTTGTAGGCGCCCGAGCCGGGCAGGGACGTGCCGCGCGTGAAGCCGGAGGAGCCGCCCCACAGGATGGTGATGCGGCCGGTGTCCTCCAGGGCGGACGCGTTCTCGCCCGGCGCGACGACGATCAGGTCCGCGTAGCCGTTCCTGTCGAGGTCGCCGCTGGCCAGGCGGGCCCCGAACCGGTCGCCGGTCTCGGAGGAGCCGGGGATGCCCGCGGTGGACTGGCTGACGGTGCGGCGGGCGGAGGTGCGGGGGCCGCCGGCCGACCCGGGGACCACGGCGACGTACCCGGCGGCCGTCCTGCCGCCCGCGGTCCCTCCCGGCACGCCGATCGCCAGGTCGGGGTAGCCGTCGCCGTTGAAGTCGTACGGCTTGGCGGGCGTGGCGGCCCCGGCCGCCTGGGAGGGCAGGGCGAGGCAGGCTGCCGTCGCGGTGAGGGCGAGGGCGAGGACGCGAACGCGCACGGCGGCTCCCATCGGTGCGGAACAGGTGACTGTGTGACAGGCCGGGTGGACGGAAGGTTGTGTCCGGGTGCACCCGGGGCGAACACCCGCGCGGGGGGATGCCGGCGGGCCGGTCGCGCGGTTGGGCATACGGGCCGGTGAAGCCCTACCGTTCGGGGCGGAACGGATCCGAAGGGACGGAAGTGCCGATGGTTGTCAGGGCCGTACGGAATGCCGCGCGCGGGACCGCGCGCACCTCAGCGCGTGCCGCGGTGGGCGCGGCGGTCGCGGGGTTGCTGACCCTCGCGGTGACGGGGTGCGGGCTGCTGACGACCGACTCCGGTTCGCCGGACGCGCCGGCCGCGGCGAGCTCCCCCGCCGCCTCGTCCGCCGTGGGCGGCGTGCCGGTGAAGCCGGACCCCGCGGTGCTGGCCGCGCTGCCGGCCCGTCTGGAGGCGGACGGGACGACGATCACGGTGGGCGACCCGGCGGCGCCGAAGACCGTCCACATCTACGAGGACCCGCGCTGCCCGATCTGCAAGGCGTTCGAGACGGCCGCCGGTCCGCAGCTGGCGGCGCTGGCGAAGGCCGGTGAGGTCAAACTGCAGTACACCCTGGCCTCGTTCCTGGACGAGAACCTCAAGGGCAGCGGCTCGAAGAAGGCCGCGGGCGCCCTGCGCGCGTCCGTCGAGGCGGGTACCGGGGCCTTCGCGACCTACCACGAGCTGCTCTACGCCAACCAGCCGCAGGAGCAGGTGGACGGGTTCACCGACGCGTACCTGCTGGAGCTCGCCGGCAAGGTGAAGGGGTTGCGCGGGGCGGCCTTCGACACGGCGGTGCGCAAGCAGTCGTACGGGGACTTCGTGACCGCCTCCGAGGAGGCCTTCGTCAAGAGCGGTGCCACGGGTACCCCGTACGTGAAGATCGACGGCACGGCGGTGTCCCAGGCCGACCTGCAGAAGCTGTTCGACCCCGCCTCCTTCGCCGCGCTGCTGCGGCAGTCCGGCATCGGCGGCTGAGGGCGCCGGGGGAGCGGGAAGAGCACACGAACGCCGGTGGGCGCGTACGGGATCCGTACGCGCCCACCGGCGTTCCCCGGTCCGTCCGCGGACCGGGCTGCTCCACGTGCTACTTCGCGGGCTCCGGCTGCGGCTCGCTCGCCGTCTCCGGCTCGCCGTCGGGGTCGAGCGGGGTCCTGACCGAGTCCAGCAGCAGCTGGGAGACGTCGACGACCTGCAGCGACTCCTTGGCCTTGCCCTCGTTCTTCCGGCCGTTGACGGAGTCGGAGAGCATCACCAGGCAGAACGGGCAGGCGGTGGAGACGATGTCCGGGTTGAGGGACAGCGCCTCGTCCACGCGCTCGTTGTTGATGCGCTTGCCGATCCGCTCCTCCATCCACATGCGGGCGCCGCCGGCGCCGCAGCAGAAGCCGCGCTCCTTGTGGCGGTGCATCTCCTCGTTCCGCAGGCCCGGCACCTTGGCGATGATCTCGCGCGGAGGCGTGTAGACCTTGTTGTGGCGGCCCAGGTAGCAGGGGTCGTGGTACGTGATGATGCCCTCGACCGGGGTGACGGGGACGAGCTTGCCCTCGTCGACCAGGTGCTGCAGCAGCTGGGTGTGGTGGATGACCTCGTACTCGCCGCCGAGCTGCGGGTACTCGTTCGCCAGGGTGTTGAAGCAGTGCGGGCAGGTGGCGACGATCTTCTTCTGCGCCTTCGGCTTCCTGGTCGACTCGTCCTCGTCGTCCTCGCCGAAGGCCATGTTCAGCATGGCGACGTTCTCGGCGCCGAGCTGCTGGAAGAGGAACTCGTTGCCCAGGCGGCGGGCGGAGTCACCGGTGCAGTTCTCCTCGCCGCCCATGATCGCGAACTTGACGCCCGCGATGTTCAGCAGCTCGGCGAAGGCCTTGGTGGTCTTCTTGGCGCGGTCCTCCAGGGAGCCGGCGCAGCCGACCCAGTACAGGTACTCCACCTCGGTGAGGTCCTCGATGTCCTCGCCCACGACGGGGACCTCGAAGTCGACCTCCTTGACCCAGGCGAGCCGCTGCTTCTTGGGCAGGCCCCAGGGGTTGCCCTTCTTCTCCAGGTTCTTGAGCATCGTGCCCGCCTCGGACGGGAACGATGACTCGATCATGACCTGGTAGCGGCGCATGTCGACGATGTGGTCGATGTGCTCGATGTCCACCGGGCACTGCTCGACGCAGGCGCCGCAGGTGGTGCAGGACCACAGGACGTCCGGGTCGATGACGCCGTTCTCCTCGGCGGTGCCGATCAGCGGGCGCTCGGCCTCCGCGAGGGCCGCCGCGGGGACGTCCTTCAGCTGCTCCTCGGAGGCCTTCTCCTCGCCCTCCGCGGTCTTGCCGCCGCCGGCGAGCAGGTACGGCGCCTTGGCGTGCGCGTGGTCGCGCAGCGACATGATCAGCAGCTTCGGGGAGAGCGGCTTGCCGGTGTTCCAGGCGGGGCACTGCGACTGGCAGCGGCCGCACTCGGTGCAGGTGGAGAAGTCGAGGATGCCCTTCCAGGAGAACTGCTCCACCTGGCTGACCCCGAAGACGTCGTCCTCGCCCGGGTCCTCGAAGTCGATCGGCTTGCCGCCGGAGGCCATGGGGAGCAGGGCGCCGAGCGCCACGGCGCCGTCGGCGTTCCGCTTGAACCAGATGTTGGGGAAGGCCAGGAAGCGGTGCCAGGCGACGCCCATGTCGGTCTTGAGGGCGACCGTGATCATCCAGATGAAGGAGGTCCCGATCTTGATCATCGCGGTCAGGTAGACCAGGTTCTGCAGCGTGCCGACGCTCAGCCCCTTGAAGGCCGCGACCAGCGGGTACGAGGCGAAGTAGGCGGCCTCGTAGCCGTGCACCTCCGCCAGGGCGCCCTCCAGGCCGCGCAGCGTCATGATCGCGAGGCCGATGATGAGGATGACGGACTCGACGAAGTAGGCCTGGCCGGTGTTGGAGCCCGCGAAGCGGGACTTGCGGCCCGCCCGGCCCGGCCGTGACAGCTGGCGGATCACGATGAGCGTGAGGATGCCGAGCGTGGTCATCAGGCCGATGAACTCGACGAACACCTCGTACGGCAGCCAGTGGCCGATGACCGGCAGCATCCAGTCGGCCTGGAAGAGCTGGCCGAAGGCGTTCACCAGGGTGAGCACGAGGGAGAAGAAGCCGACGGCGACGAACCAGTGGGCGACGCCGACGACGCCCCAGCGGTTCATCCGGGTGTGGCCGAGGAACTCCCGGACCACCGTGACGGTGCGTGCGCGCCAGTCGTCCGTACGGGTGTCCGCGGGGACGTCCTGGCCCAGTCGTACGAACCGGTAGATCTGGGCGATGGCGCGGCTGAACAGCGCAACGCCGACCACGGCGAGTACCAGCGACACGGTGATCGCGGCGAGTTGCATGAGGGGGCTCCTCGGACCTGCGAGAGCGGAGGCTCGGGGCTGACGCCCGGCTGCCTACTAAGCAGTAACTTATTCGGTTCTCCTGAGACTACCCAGTATCGGCGCACGTGCGCAGCCGTGCCGCCGGTGATCTGTGTCGCTGAGGCGTGCCTTCCCTTGACGTAGGAGCGGTCCGGCGGCCGCGCGGTCGCTCGCCGTGGCCGTCCGTGCGCGGAGGGCTGGCCCATAAGTTGAGTCGCCACGACTCAGGTCTGTTGACAGGGTGAGAGCTGTGAGGCACCCTTGAGCCAGTTCCACTCAAGTAGGCAGCTGGAGGATTCCACCATGGCACGTGCGGTCGGCATCGACCTGGGCACGACTAACTCCGTCGTCAGCGTTCTCGAAGGCGGCGAGCCCACCGTCATCACCAACGCCGAGGGTGCCAGGACCACGCCGTCCGTCGTCGCCTTCGCCAAGAACGGCGAGGTGCTCGTCGGCGAGGTCGCCAAGCGCCAGGCCGTGACCAACGTCGACAGGACCGTCCGGTCGGTCAAGCGCCACATGGGCACCGACTGGAAGATCAACCTGGACGGCAAGGACTTCAACCCGCAGCAGATGAGCGCCTTCATCCTGCAGAAGCTGAAGCGGGACGCGGAGGCATACCTCGGCGAGAAGGTCACCGACGCGGTCATCACGGTCCCGGCGTACTTCAACGACTCCGAGCGCCAGGCGACCAAGGAGGCCGGCGAGATCGCGGGCCTGAACGTCCTGCGCATCGTCAACGAGCCCACGGCCGCCGCCCTGGCGTACGGCCTGGACAAGGACGACCAGACCATCCTCGTCTTCGACCTCGGTGGCGGCACCTTCGACGTCTCGCTGCTGGAGATCGGCGACGGCGTCGTCGAGGTGAAGGCCACCAACGGCGACAACCACCTCGGTGGTGACGACTGGGACCAGCGCATCGTCGACTACCTGGTGAAGCAGTTCGCCTCGGGTCACGGCGTGGACCTGTCCAAGGACAAGATGGCGCTGCAGCGTCTGCGCGAGGCCGCCGAGAAGGCGAAGATCGAGCTGTCCTCGTCCACCGAGACCTCGATCAACCTGCCCTACATCACGGCCTCCGCCGAGGGCCCGCTGCACCTGGACGAGAAGCTCACCCGCGCCCAGTTCCAGCAGCTGTCCACGGACCTGCTGGAGCGCTGCAAGATCCCGTTCCACAACGTGATCAAGGACGCGGGCATCCAGCTCTCCGAGATCGACCACGTCGTCCTCGTCGGCGGCTCGACCCGTATGCCCGCCGTCGCCGAGCTCGTCAAGGAGCTGACCGGCGGTCAGGACGCCAACAAGGGTGTCAACCCGGACGAGGTCGTCGCCATCGGCGCCGCCCTCCAGGCCGGTGTCCTCAAGGGCGAGGTCAAGGACGTCCTGCTGCTGGACGTCACCCCGCTGTCCCTCGGTATCGAGACCAAGGGCGGCATCATGACCAAGCTGATCGAGCGCAACACCACGATCCCGACCAAGCGCTCGGAGATCTTCACCACGGCCGAGGACAACCAGCCGTCGGTGCAGATCCAGGTCTACCAGGGCGAGCGCGAGATCGCGGCGTACAACAAGAAGCTCGGCATGTTCGAGCTGACCGGTCTGCCGCCGGCCCCGCGCGGCATCCCGCAGATCGAGGTCGCCTTCGACATCGACGCCAACGGCATCATGCACGTCTCCGCCAAGGACCTCGGTACCGGCAAGGAGCAGCGCATGACCGTCACCGGTGGCTCCGCGCTGCCGAAGGACGACATCGACCGCATGATGCGCGAGGCCGAGCAGTACGCGGAGGAGGACCACAAGCGCCGCGAGTCCGCCGAGACCCGCAACCAGGCCGAGCAGCTGGTCTACCAGACCGAGAAGTTCCTCAAGGACAACGAGGACAAGGTCCCCGGTGACGTCAAGACCGAGGTCGAGGCCGCCGTCGCGGACCTGAAGGAGAAGCTGAAGGGCGAGGACTCCGCCGCCATCCGCGAGGCGACCGAGAAGGTCGCCGCCACCTCGCAGAAGCTGGGCCAGGCGCTGTACGCCAACGCCCAGGCCGAGGGCGGCGCGGCCGGTGCCGCGGGCGGTGCCCAGCCCCAGGCCGACGACGACGTCGTCGACGCCGAGATCGTCGACGAGGACAAGAAGGACGGTGCCGCGTGACGGAGGAGACCCCGGGCTTCGAGCAGGAGCCTGACGTCCCCTCTGCCGAGGCCGGTTCCACCTCGCCGGGGGACTCCCCCGGCGAGGCGGGGCCCGGCGCCGGGTCCGCCGACCAGGCGGGCCCGGCGGCCCCGGCCGGGGACGCCAACGCCAACGTCGCTCTGCAGGCGCAGCTGGACCAGGTGCGCACGGCGCTCGGTGAGCGCACGGCGGACCTCCAGCGGCTCCAGGCGGAGTACCAGAACTACCGCCGCCGGGTGGAGCGGGACCGGATCGCGGTCCGCGAGATCGCGATCGCGAACCTGCTGACCGAGCTGCTCCCGGTGCTCGACGACATCGGCCGCGCCCGGGACCACAAGGAGCTGGTCGGCGGGTTCAAGTCGGTCGGCGAGTCCCTGGAGACGGTCGTCGCCAAGATGGGGCTGCAGCAGTTCGGCAAGGAGGGCGAGCCCTTCGACCCGCTGGTGCACGAGGCCCTGATGCACAGTTACTCGCCGGACGTCACGCAGACGACCTGCGTGCAGATCCTGCAGCCCGGGTATCGCATCGGTGAACGCACCATCCGCCCCGCGCGGGTGGCCGTCGCCGAGCCCCAGCCGGGCTCGCAGGGCACGCAGAAGAACGACGACACGGCGGACGAGGAGAACGGTGGCCCCGAACAGGGCTGACGTGGGTAGCGCACGGAAGGAGGGACGCCGGGGATGAGCATCAGCAGGGACTTGTTCGAGAAGGATCTCTACAAGGTCCTCGGCGTCCCGAAGGACGCCACCGAGGCGGAGATCAAGAAGGCGTACCGGAAGCTCGCCCGCGAGTTCCACCCGGACGCCAACAAGGGCGACGCCAAGGCCGAGGAGCGCTTCAAGGAGATCTCCGAGGCCAACGACGTCCTGTCGGACCCCAAGCGCCGCAAGGAGTACGACGAGGGCCGCGCCCTCTTCGGCAACGGCGGCTTCCGCACCGGCCCGGCCGGCCCGGGCGGGTTCGGCTTCGACCTCGGTGACCTCTTCGGCGGCGGCCCCGGCGGCACCACCACCCAGGGCGGCGGCTTCGGCGGCGGCCTCGGCGACGTGTTCGGCGGTCTGTTCAACCGCGGCGCCGGTACGACCCGTACGCAGCCGCGGCGCGGCCAGGACATCGAGACCGAGGTGACGCTGAAGTTCACCGAGGCGGTGGACGGCGCCACCGTGCCGCTGAAGATGACCAGCCAGGCCCCCTGCAAGGCCTGCTCCGGCACCGGCGACAAGAACGGCACGCCCCGGGTGTGCCCGACCTGCGTCGGCACCGGCCAGGTCTCGCGCGGCGGCAGCGGCAGCTTCTCGCTCACCGACCCGTGCACGGACTGCAAGGGCCGCGGCCTGATCGCGCAGGACCCCTGCGAGGTCTGCAGCGGCAGCGGCCGGGCCCGTTCGGCGCGGACCATGCAGGTCCGCATCCCGGCAGGTGTCACCGACGGGCAGCGCATCCGGCTGCGCGGCAAGGGCGCGCCGGGCGAGCGCGGCGGCCCGGGCGGCGACCTGTACGTCACCGTGCACGTCGACGCGCACCCGGTGTTCGGACGCAAGGGCGACAACCTCACCGTCACCGTGCCCGTCACCTTCGTGGAGGCGGCGCTGGGCGGGGAGATCAAGGTGCCGACGCTCGGCGGTCCCGCCGTGACCCTCAAGCTGCCCCCCGGCACGCCCAACGGGCGTACGCTGCGGGCCCGCGGCAAGGGCGCGGTCCGCAAGGACGGCACCCGCGGGGACCTGCTGGTCACGATCGAGGTCGCGGTCCCGGCGACCACCGAGGGCAAGGCGCTGGACGCCCTGGAGGCCTACCGGGAGGCGACCGCGGACGACGACCCGCGGGCAGAGCTGTTCGATGCCGCGAAGGGAGTCTGAGCCGATGAACACGAGCGGCGGCATGCGTGGCGGTCGGGGCCGCAACCCGTACGAGCTGACCGACGAGTCGCCCGTCTACGTCATCTCGGTGGCGGCCCAGCTCTCCGGGCTGCACCCGCAGACCCTGCGCCAGTACGACCGCCTCGGCCTGGTCTCGCCCGACCGCACGGCCGGGCGCGGCCGCCGCTATTCGGCTCGTGACATCGAACTCCTGCGCGAGGTCCAGCGCCTCTCCCAGGACGAGGGCATCAACCTGGCCGGCATCAAGCGCATCATCGAACTGGAGAACCAGGTGGCGGCCCTGCAGTCGCGGGTCGCCGAGCTCTCCGCGGCCCTGGAGGGCGCGGCGGCGGCCATGCAGCAGCGTGAGGCCGCCGTCCACGCCTCGTACCGGCGTGACCTGGTGCCCTACCAGGACGTCCAGCAGACCTCCGCGCTGGTGGTGTGGCGCCCCAAGCGGCCGGAGTGACCGCCCGCCGTCCGTCCCGCTAGGCCAGCAGGTCCGCGGGGCCGCGCGAGACGCGGTGCAGATGGCGCCCCGAGGCGATCATCGCCTCCAGCAGCCGATGGCCCTCCGCCGCGGGGACGAGCCCTCCGGCGCACGCCTCCCGTACGAGGTCGAAGGTCTCCTTGGTGCTGATGCCCCGCCGGCGCGCGAAGTCGCGGGCCGAGCGGTCGTCGGTGATCCAGACCGAGCCCCGGAACTCACGGCGCCGGGTGATCAGCACGCACGTCTCGGCCTCGCCGAGGTGCTTGGTCGGCAGGTGGGACGAGCCGCCGAAGACCGCCCGGCGCAGCCGGTCGACCTCCCGCAGCTCGGCGTCGTCGCTGATCTCCACGGGCTCGCCGAGCCACCCGGCCTCCGCCAGCCCGGCCAGCCTTGGCAGGAACCGCGCGGAACGGCCCGCCTCCCAGGCCACGGCCTGGGTCCAGCGGCCGCGGCCGTCCAGCACCTTCTCCAGCAGGAGCAGCCGGTCGACGGCCGCGAAGTTGCACAGGACGGTGTTGTCGGGGAACCACCACGTGGTCATGGCTGGAAGACCGGATCCCCTTCTTCCGCGTCCTGTTGCTCGATGCCGTTGCCCGGGGGCGGTTCGGGCGCGAGGAGGTCGTGCAGCCGCTCCACGTCGGTGCCCAGCAGCTCGGCCAGCGGACGCAGGGTCGTCTCCCCCGCCAGGTAGGCCTTGTACAACTCCGAGGCGACACGGGGCGGGAAGCGCTCCGCCGAGGCCTGCGAGGCCTGCTTCTGGTAGTCGTCGCCGGCGCCCGCGAGCAGGTGGCAGGCCTCCGTGGTGAGGGCGCGCAGCTGTTTGCGGCGTGCCGCGTCGATGAGTCCCAGTTGGTGCAACCGGGCCGCCAGCGCGCTCGGCGACACCCGGAAGCGCACGACGAGCCGCTCGAATCCGGCGTCCGAGAGCCCGCCCTCCGCCGTCGCGGCCTGCGTCAACTCGCGCGTGGGCATCAGCAGATGCGACGCGAAGACGTTGGCCCTGACCTCGGCCAGGTCCTTCTGCCGGCCGGGGGCGACCCGGGACTCCACGACCACGCTCCTCGCGTCCCTGGCGAGGATGTGGCAGAGCTCGTGGGCCAGCGTGAAGCGCTGCCGCGTCCACAGGTCGGTGGGCGCGAGGAGGACGAGGCGGAAGGAGTCGGCCTGCCACGCCAGGCCGTCCACACCCTGGGGAAGCCCGGTGATGGCGACGTCCACCCCGAAGCGGTCCTCCACCGCCGCGATCAGCTCGTCCGTGCCCGTCCCCGAGGCCGGCAGCAGCTCCAGCACCTCGGCCGCCAGCCGCTCGCCCTGCGCCGCGTACCGCTCCGGCGCCGGGTCGACCTCGGGCACGGCGGGCAACTGCCTTGTGCGGCCCAGCAGCTCCAGCACCTCGAAGGCGTCGGCGAACCGCGCCGCGACCTCCTGCGCCCCCACCGGGTCGGCGGTGGTGTCGCCCCGGGTACGGGCCGCGAGCGCGGGGCGCAGCGGCTCGTTACCGGTCAGCAGCCAGTCCACGCTCGTGCCGCCCGCCTCCGCGATCAGCGCCAGGTCGAGCGAGGTGAAACGGCGGATCCCGCTCAGCGACTTCGACAGCTTGTCGGGCGTGAGCCCGACCGACCGGGCGAAGGCGGCCTGGGTCATCGCCGCCGCGTCCATCACGGTGCGTACGCGCTCGATGACATACGGGTCCATGCGTACAGAGTAAGGCGGGCCTTGCGATAATCGCAAGGCCCGCCCTTTTCCGGCTGTCCCGGGGCGTTACGGTGTCACGATCGCGTAGGCCCCTCCGGGCAGCGACTCCGTTCCGTCCCCGTGCACGGCGCGCACCCAGTAGAAGTGGGTGGTGCCGCGGGCGGCGGTGGTGTCGGTCCAGGCGGTGGCGGTGACCGGCTCCGGGGTGAGGCTCTCGTAGCGGCCGGTGTCGCGGTCCCAGCGGTAGACGAGGTAACCGACGGCGTCGGCCACGTCTCCCCATCCCAGCCGCACGCCGTCGCTGACGCCGGCGGCGGTCAAGCGGACCGGGGAGCCCTCGGGGGTCTCCACGGACGGGGTGAGGTCGAGCTCGGTGAACTCCACCACATGGGCGTCGTGTTCCGAGAGGAAGAAGGAGTTGCCCCAGATGTCCTGGGCGTCGACGAAGTAGCAGCCCTTCTCGCCGTCGGGCAGCCGCTCGGCGAGGTACTCGGTGGTGCCCGGGCTCAGCCACTCGACCGCGTGGGCGTCGTAGCAGACCCGCTCCTCCTCGTCCTCGTACAGCTCACCGCGGTAGACCGCGTAACGGGCGAGGTCCGGCTCGGTGTTGGGGTCCCAGTGCAGGCGCACCCCGTACTCGGTCGGCACGACGGTCAGGCTGGTGACCTTGGCCGGGGGCTCCTCGTCGCCCGGCACAGCGAAGGCGGCCTCGTTCGAGGGTGCCGAAGCGACGCCGTCGGCGCTCTGTATGACGGCGTAGTGGTAGGTCACGCCGCGCCGCAGGGAGTTGCTGGTGTCGGTGCAGCTGTACCGCACCGGGTCCGAGCCGAGGTTGCCCTCGTGATTGACCGTGCAGGCGACGGGGGTCGCGGTGGCCGGGTTTACCGGCGAGGTGGTCGAGCGGTACACGGTGTACGTTCCGACGGCCTGCGCCCTGGGGAGGCTCCAGGTCAGCTTGACGCCGAGGAGGTTCTCCAGAGGGGTAGCCGCCACGTCACGGGGTGCGTCCGGCCGGATCACCAGTTGGGCCGCGCCCGCGGACGCGGACTTCGCGGAAGCATTGCCCGCGGCGTCCACCGCGGCGACGGCGTAGACGTACGTCGTCTTGGCGGCGGCCGTCGTGTCGGTGTACGACGCGGCCGACGGGGTGCCGATCTGCGTCCACGGGCCCGCCGCCGACGTTGACCGGTAGACCCCGTACTGCTTGGCGTCCGACACCGCGTTCCAGGTCAGGGCGTAGCCCTTGCCGTCGGCGGTCACCGCGGCCTTCAGACCGGTCGGCGTGGCCGGGGCCTGTTCGTCGATCGACGTGACGGTGACCGCGGCCGACATCGCGGAGGCGTTGCCCGCCTTGTCGACCGAGGTGACCGCGTAGGAGTACTTCGCCCCCGTGGCGGCCGGCAGGTCGCGGTAGGACGGCGTGGTCACGAGCGCGCTGCCGCCGATCCGTGCCCAGGCGCCGGTGCCGGTGCGCCGGTAGACCCGGTAACCGGCCAGGTCCATCTCGGCGTTCCTGGTCCATGCGAGCGTGAAGGCGTGGCCGCTGGCCGGGGCCTTGAGGCCGGTGGGTGCCAGCGGCTTGGTCTTGTCCACGGACGCCGAAGTGCGCGGCGCGTAGGTGAACTTGACGTTGGCGCTGCCCTTGAACGCGGCGAAGTCGACGCGGAGGGTGTGCTTGCCCTTGGGGATCGTGAGGTTGAGCGTCTTGGTGCGGGTGGTGGAGACGTCCTTCCAGAGGTCGATCTTGCGGGTGCCGTCGAGGTACACGCGGATGCCGTCGCGGGCCGCGGCGGTGAACGTGAAGGGGCCGCCGGAGCCGAAGTCGCGGCTGAGGTTCCAGCGGACGCCGAAGTTGTCCTTGGGCAGGGTGACGCCCGCGGGGTCGCCGGTGCCGTAGTTCTCGTTGATCGAGGTGTCGCAGGCGGTCTTCTTCGGGGTGCCCTTGAAGGTGGTGTTCGCGTAGTACGACGCGACCCACACCCCGGTGGAGCAGGTGGTCGCCGCGTGGGCGGCGCCGGCCGGCAGCGCGAGGCCGGCGGCGGTCGTTGCGAGCGCGAGCGCGGTGGCGCGGGCGCGTATGGATGTGGTCAAAGATCCCTCCCTGAGGAGTGAAATCCTGGCAGGCCCCGAACACCCGTGCCAAGTCGATTCGGTTGCTCGTGATCAGGCCGTGCCGTCCCGGTCCCGCGTCCGCCGAAGGGGTGGCCTCCCGTGGCGGGGCGGGCGTGTGGGG